>CAMDDY010000023.1 GCA_945893125.1 Bordetella parapertussis | reverse complement strand
TCGCAATCTGATACCGTTCGTCTTGGGTGAGGTGTGTGTAGTTCATTCTTGGCAACTTTAACTTGGTGGTCGAGGGGCTCGGATGCTATCGCACCTCGCCCACCCAACCTATTAATCAGAGTTGCACTTCGAATTTGAACTCGCGGGTTAATAACCCACCGCGCTTGGCATTTGACTTTGCAAATACGACTAACGCCCTCGGCAAGAATGTCCAGGACGTATCCAATGCCGACGTGCGCCGTATTAATGTGGTTCAGGCCGGCAACCGTACCCGTATGGTTCTTGAGTTGACACGCGCCTTGAACTACGAAACACAGCTAGACGGCAAGGCCGTGCTCATCACTTTACAGGGAACAGCCACGGCAGATGCAGGCGCCAGCGGTCAACGGTTTGCGGAAACCGCTTCCGCCGACCAGAAACACAGTCTGCGCAACGTCGACTTCCGTCGCGGCAACGCCGGCGAAGGACGAGTCGTTATTGATTTGTCGGATAATCAGGTCGGCATAGACATACGCAAGCAGGGCCGTTCGGTAGTCGTGGATTTTTTGAATTCCGACCTGCCCGCCAATCTCGCAAAGCGCTATGACGTGGCGGATTTCGGTACCCCGGTGCAGTTAATTGAGGCCACCAAGCAAGGTAATAGTGCTCGCGTGGTGATTACACCCACGGGCAATTGGGAGCATTCTGCGTATCAAGCCGATAATCGTTTCATCATAGAAGTAAAACGAGTGGTCGAAGACCCGAATCGTTTGGTTCAGCGAGGCTTTGCCGGTGAGAAACTCTCACTGAATTTCCAGAACGTTGAAGTTCGTTCGGTGTTGCAGGTGCTGGCCGATTTTACCGGGTTGAATATTATTACCAGCGATTCCGTGACAGGCAATTTAACACTGCGCCTGAAGGACGTGCCGTGGGATCAGGCGCTGGACATTATCCTTCGCAGCAAGGGCTTGGACATGCGCAAGGACGGCAATGTCGTCTGGATTGCGCCCAGGGACGAACTCGCGACGCGCGAAAAACTTGCGTTGGAATCGCGCTCGCAGATCTCCGATCTGGAGCCCACCCAGACGGAAAGCTTTCAGCTTAATTACCAAAAAGCAGCTGACTTTCAAACGCTGCTTTCGAACCCCACGCAACGCATATTGTCGAAGCGCGGAAGCGCGGTCGTTGATGCGCGCACCAATCAGGTTTTTGTACAGGACACGCCGACCCGGCTCGAAGAAGTGCGTCGATTACTCCGGGTCATCGACGTGCCGGTGCGCCAGGTAATGATCGAGGCGCGCATTGTCGAAGCTTCAGACACTTTTAGTCGTAATTTGGGTGCTCGGCTTAGTTACTCTGATACAACGGCGAATCAGATCGGTTTGCCGGTGAACGGCTCGAACCCGCTGCGGCTCGGCGTCGGTGCTAGCAGCACTACTCCTGTTGCTGGAGTGGGAGTATTGTCTACCGTCTTGTTTAATAATAGACAAACGCGCTTTTTGAATCTTGAGTTGACAGCGCTACAAGCGGATGGCAAAGGCAAGATAATCTCCAGCCCTCGGGTTATCACCTCTAATCAGACCGAGGCGACTATTGAGGATGGCACGGAAATCCCGTATCTGCAAGCATCCTCCAGCGGAGCTACGACTGTAGCCTTCAAGAAAGCGACGCTATCCTTAAAGGTTAAGCCGCAGGTGACGCCGGACGATAACGTGATCATGTCACTCAAAGTGAACAAAGATTCGCGGGGTGAGGTAACGGTTGGTATACCTGCGATCAACACCAAGAACGTTACCACCGAGGTGCTTGTGGAAAACGGCGGAACCGTGGTTCTCGGTGGCATTTACTCCTCCGAAGAGCGAACCGACACGTCCAAGGTACCAGTGTTAGGTGATCTACCGTACGTGGGGTTCCTGTTCAAGAATAACCAGAAAGTGGATGATCGGCGTGAGTTACTGATATTTGTCTCCCCGAAAATTCTTAAGGATAATCTGAATGTGCGGTAGTAATGCGAGGATCATTGATTGATTAAATTCGCGGCATCCTCGGATGCCGCGTTGTTTTTTGAGGCATGGATTTCTTGACAGAATGCCAAAGTGCGACGGACTCATTGAATCGGCTAGAATCCGTCCATGAGCGCTTCAGAATCTTTGCCCCAGTTCGTGAGCCAAGGGGGAAACATCATCCTGGTCGGCCTGATGGGCGCCGGAAAAACCTCCGTAGGCAAGGCGTTGGCGCGCATCTTGGGCAAAACCTTTGTCGATTCGGATCAAGAACTTGAACGTGCCACCGGTGTGAAAATTCCCCTGATCTTCGAGATCGAAGGCGAAGCCGGATTCCGTGTACGCGAAAGCAAAATGCTGGCGGAACTGGTGCAACTCGACAATATCGTGTTGGCCACTGGCGGCGGCGCCGTGCTGGCCAAGGAGAATCGCGACCTGTTGGCCGCCCGCGGCACGGTGATTTATCTGCGCGCGCCGGTGCGATCGCTGATCAAACGCACACGACGTGATCGTAGCCGACCGTTGTTGCAAGTGCCTGATCCCGCCGCCAAGCTGACGGCGTTGTATGAGCAGCGCGACCCACTGTACCGCGAAGTCGCTCACCTGGTTGTGGATACCGGCGACCAAAGCGTGCGCGTACTGGCCGGACAAATTGAGACTAAACTCCAAGCGCTCACTGGCGCGGCCATAGCCGCAACGACCTGAATTCATGCGCACCCTTTCCGTAGACCTCGGCAACCGCGGCTATCCGATCCACATCGGCGCGGGACTGTACACGCAATCGCAGCTCATTCCTGAAAACTTGCTTGCGGGTAAAGCTGTGGTTATCACCAATGAAACGATAGCGCCGTTATATTTGGAGCCTCTGCTTGCCGGGTTACGCATGCGTGGCGCTGCGGTTATATCTATCGTGCTGCCGGACGGTGAAGCCTACAAAAATTGGGAAACGCTGAATAAAATTTATGACGCGCTGCTGTCGCACCGCTGCGAGCGCAAAACGCCGTTGATCGCGCTGGGTGGCGGCGTAATCGGCGACCTCACCGGCTTTGCCGCTGCAACATACCAGCGCGGCGTGCCGTTCATCCAAATACCCACCACGCTACTGTCGCAGGTCGATTCCGCCGTTGGCGGCAAAACCGCGGTGAATCACCCGCTGGGCAAAAACATGATCGGCGCGTTTTATCAGCCGCAAGCGGTGATCGCCGACATGGACACCCTGCGCACTCTGCCCCCGCGCGAGCTGGCCGCCGGTCTTGCCGAAGTAATCAAATACGGTTTCATCCGCGACCCCGAGTTTCTCGATTGGCTGGAAAAAAACATCGACCGGCTGAATGCGCTCGAACCCGAGGCCCTCGCATTTGCCGTCGAACGTTCGTGCCAGAACAAGGCAGATGTCGTCGCAAAAGACGAACGCGAGACCGGCGACCGCGCGTTGCTAAATTTCGGCCACACCTTCGGCCACGCAGTCGAGGCGGGCATGGGTTACGGTGCCTGGCTGCACGGCGAAGCCGTCGCCGCAGGCATGGTGATGGCGGCGCGCTTTTCCGAAAAACTCGGCTTTATAGGCAAGGCCGATGTGCAACGCGTCGTCGATATTCTCGTGCGCGCGAAACTCCCGGTGGCAGCGCCCGCGCTGGGTGCTGCGCGTTACCGCGAACTCATGGGACACGACAAAAAGGTTGAAGGCGGAAAAATCAAATTTATTCTGCTGAGGAAACCGGGCGAGGCATTCATCTGCAATCACTACGACATCGCAGCGCTTAACGCCGTGCTGTCAACGCCGGCTCAAACGCATGCTTAGAGTCGCGTCCTATGCAGCCCAAGCCGCAGCGACCAGCGGGCGCGTGCATCGTGAACCCGCCGCGCAAGGGCGCAGCGAATTTCAGCGCGACCGCGACCGCATTATTCACTCCTCCGCGTTTCGCCGCCTCGAATACAAGACGCAGGTGTTCGTCAATCACGAGGGCGATTTGTTTCGCACGCGGTTGACGCACAGCCTGGAAGTCGCGCAAATCTCGCGTTCCATCGCGCGTCAACTCAATCTCGACGAAGACCTCACCGAGGCCATCACCCTCGCACACGATCTTGGCCACACACCGTTCGGCCACGCCGGACAGGATGCGCTCAACGCCTGCATGAAACCCCACGGCGGTTTTGAGCACAATCTGCAAAGCCTGCGCGTGGTCGATCACCTGGAGCAACGCTACGGCGGCTTTGATGGCCTTAACCTCACGTTTGAAACGCGCGAAGGCATCTTGAAGCACTGCTCGCGCAAGAACGCGCTGCAACTGGGCGCGGTGGGTGAGCGCTTTATCAAGCGGCGGCGTCCGTCGCTGGAAGCGCAATTGGTCAATCTGTCCGACGAACTGGCCTACAACAATCACGACGTCGACGATGGCCTGCGCTCCGGGCTGATAACACTGGAGCAGCTTGCCACGGTGCCGATCTTCCGGCGTCATCAAGAAATCGCAGCCAGGGAGTTCCCCAAGATCAACGGCCGCCGGCTGGTACACGAAACCGTGCGCCGCATGATCAGCACCTTGGTCACCGACCTCACCCGCCAAAGCGCCGCGAACATTCGCGCCCACGCGCCCAAAACGGTGGACGAGGTGCGCCGCGCGCCGGCGCTAATCGCCTTCAGCGCCAGCATCGAGAAGCAACAGATTGAATTAAAACAGTTTTTACGCATCAACCTCTACCAGCATTACCGCGTCGCGCGTATGAGCAGCAAGGCGCGGCGCATTATCACCGAATTGTTCAATGCCCTGCTCGCCGAACCCAAGTTGCTGCCGCCGGATTTTCAGGCGCGCGCCCGCGACGACAAACCGCGCGCCATCGCCGACTACATCGCCGGCATGACCGACCGCTACGCCATGCTGGAGCACCGGCGGTTATTTGCCGTGGAGCCGGTCTAAAGCACTGCCGGCGCCCAAAATCCCTATTGAAGCAAGGGCTTGGTACCGGTAGACTTGTAGGGTTTCACCCCGTTATTTTTGGTTCCGCCATGGCAATTTTGTGGCGGCGCAATAATATTCACTTAAGCATTTGTTTTTATTGAACATTTGGTGATGCCCATGAGCCCGGATAATCACGATAGCGTGAGCGATAGTTACCCGCCTGCCGCGCAAGGTCTGTACGACCCCGCCTTTGAGCATGACGCCTGTGGCGTCGGCTTTGTCGCGAACATCAAGGGCAAGAAAAGCCACGAAATCATCGAACAGGGTCTGACGATTCTGAAAAACCTCACCCATCGCGGCGCAGTGGGGGCGGACCCGAAAGCGTCGGACGGCGCGGGCATACTCATCCAGATGCCGGACACCTTTTTCCGTCAGGAGATGGCGAAACAGGGTGTGAAGCTGCCGCCGTTTGGCCAGTACGGCGTCGGCATGGTGTTTCTGCCGCGCGAACCGGCGTCGCGTTTTGCCTGTGAATACGAAATCGAACGCGCGATTAAAAATGAAGGCCAGGTACTGCTGGGTTGGCGCGACGTGCCGGTGGACAACACAGACCTCGGCGAGTCGGTGAAGAAAATCGAGCCGGTGATCCGCCAAGTGTTTGTGCAGCGCGGACCCGGCGTCACCGTCACCGACGCGCTGGAACGCAAACTGTACATCCTGCGTAAAAGCGCCGGCCACGCCATCCGCTCTCTGCATCTGAAGCATGGCGCCGAGTATTACGTATCGTCGTTCTCCGCACGCACGGTGGTGTACAAAGGCATGCTGATGGCCAACCAGGTCGGCGTGTTTTTCAAAGATTTACAGGACGCGCGCGTGGTATCGGCACTGGCCTTGATCCACCAGCGTTTTTCCACCAACACCTTCCCGACGTGGGATCTGGCGCACCCGTTCCGCATGATCGCGCACAACGGCGAAATCAACACGTTGCGCGGCAACGTCAACTGGATCAGAGCCCGCCAGGGGGCCATATCCAGCCCCGTGCTCGGCGACGATCTCAACAAACTGTGGCCGCTGATTTATCCGGGGCAATCCGATTCTGCGTCGTTCGATAACGCGCTGGAACTGCTGGTGATGAGTGGTTATACCATCGCGCACGCGGTGATGATGATGATTCCCGAAGCATGGGAAGGCCACGCGCTGATGGATGCCAGCCGCCGCGCCTTCTACGAATACCACGCCGCGATGATGGAGCCGTGGGACGGCCCCGCCGCGATCGCGTTTACCGATGGTCGGCAGATCGGCGCGACGCTCGATCGCAACGGCTTGCGCCCCGCGCGTTATATCGTCACCGCTGACGATTTGGTGATCATGGGTTCGGAATGCGGCTGCCTGAATATCCCTGAAGAAAAAATCATCAAGAAGTGGCGGTTGCAGCCGGGCAAAATGTTCCTCGTCGATCTCGAAAAAGGCCGCATCGTTGACGACAACGAACTGAAAGAAACCCTCGCCTCCACCAAGCCGTACGCCGAATGGATCGACCGCATCCGCGTCAAACTCGACGATGTGGAAAGCGACAAAGTGCAGCCCGAGCGCAGCGATGTGCCGCTGCTAGACCGGCAGCAAGCGTTCGGCTGGACGCAAGAGGAACTGAAATTCCTCTTGCTGCCCATGGCCAACAACGGTGAGGAAGCCATCGGCTCCATGGGCAATGATTCCCCCATGGCAGTTTTATCCAATAAAAACAAGACGTTATATCATTACTTCAAGCAGTTGTTCGCGCAGGTGACGAACCCGCCGATTGATCCGATCCGCGAGGAGCTGGTGACCTCGCTGGTGTCGTTCATCGGGCCGAAGCCGAACCTGTTGGGCATCGACGAAACCAATCCGCCGATTCGTCTGGAAGTCAGCCAGCCGGTGCTCGATTTTTACGAAATGGAAAAAATCCGTCACATCGACCGGTTCACTGACGGCAAATTCAAATCGTGCGAGCTCGATATTACCTATCCGCTGGCGTGGGGCAATGAGGCCATCGAAGCGCGCCTCGCGAGTCTGGCCGCGCAGGCCGAAGACGCGGTGCGTACCGGGTACTCGATCATTATTCTGTCCGACCGCAAGGTCAATCGCGAAAACGTGGCGATACCCGCGTTGCTGGCGCTGTCGGCCATCCATCAGCATTTGACGGACAAGGGCCTGCGCACCAGCGCGGGGCTCGTGGTCGAAACCGGCAGCGCGCGCGAAGTGCATCACTTCGCGCTGCTCGGCGGCTATGGTGCGGAAGCCGTGCATCCGTATCTGGCGATGGAAACGCTGCTGCAGCTCGCCGAAAGCAAACAACTTGGCGTGGATGTCGACGGCAAAAAAGCCATCAAGAATTTCGTCAAAGCCGTGGGCAAGGGCTTGCGCAAAGTCATGTCGAAGATGGGCATCTCGACGTATATGTCGTACACCGGCGCGCAGATATTCGAAGCGGTGGGCCTTGCCAAGGTACTGGTGGATAAATATTTCACCGGCACCACCTCCAACGTCGAAGGCATTGGATTATTCCGCGTGGCCGAAGAGGCGATACGCACGCATCGCGCGGCGTTCAGCAACGACCCGGTGCTCGCCGGCGCTCTCGACGCGGGCGGCGAATACGCTTGGCGCGTGCGCGGCGAAGAACACATGTGGACGCCCGACGCCATCGCCAAGTTGCAGCAGGCGACGCGGCAGAAGAGCTATGCCAGCTTCAAGGAATACACGCAGATCATCAACGATCAATCGTCGCGGCACATGACGTTTCGCGGCCTGTTTGATTTCAAATTCGCGCAATGCACACCAGTGCCGCTCGCCGAAGTTGAATCCGCGGCCGAAATCGTCAAGCGCTTCTCCACCGGCGCGATGTCGCTGGGCTCGATTTCCACCGAGGCGCACACCTCTCTGGCGATAGCGATGAATCGCATTGGCGGCAAATCCAACACCGGCGAGGGCGGTGAAGACCGCAATCGTTTCCCGCCGGTGAAAGCGGGCGAAACGCTGCAATCCAAGCTCGGCGCGTCGCGCGTGGAAAACTATGCCGAGATCGTCGAGGGCGATTCGCTCAAGTCCAAAATCAAACAAGTGGCTTCCGGACGATTTGGCGTCACCGCCGAATATTTGTCGAGCGCCGAGCAAATCCAGATCAAGATGGCGCAGGGCGCGAAGCCCGGCGAAGGCGGGCAGTTGCCCGGCAAAAAAGTGTCGGAATACATCGCCGAGCTGCGTTATTCGACGCCCGGCGTGGAACTCATTTCACCGCCGCCGCATCACGATATTTATTCTATTGAAGACCTCGCGCAACTGATCCACGATCTGAAAAACGGCAACCCCGCCGCCTCGATCAGCGTGAAGCTGGTGTCCGAAATCGGTGTCGGCACGGTGGCCGCAGGTGTTGCCAAGGCCAAGGCGGATCACGTCACTATTTCCGGCCACGATGGCGGCACGGGCGCTTCGCCCTGGTCGTCGATCAAACACGCGGGCACGTCGTGGGAACTCGGCTTGGCCGAGACCCAGCAGACGCTGGTGCTGAACAAACTCAGGAGCCGCATCGCAGTACAAGTCGATGGCCAATTAAAAACCGGTCGCGATGTGGTGATCGGCGCGCTGCTCGGCGCGGATGAATTCGGTTTCGCCACGGCGCCGCTGGTCACGCAGGGCTGCATCATGATGCGCAAGTGTCATCTGAACACCTGCCCGGTTGGCGTGGCCACGCAAGACCCGGTGCTGCGCAAAAAATTCACCGGCAAGCCCGAGCATGTGATCAATTTCTTTTTCTTTATCGCCGAAGAAATTCGCGAGCTGATGGCGCAACTCGGTGTGCGCAAATTCAATGAGCTGATTGGCCGCTCGGATTTGCTCGATATTCAAAAAGGCATCACGCACTGGAAAGCGCTGAGCCTGGATTTCTCGCGCATATTCGCGCAGCCTAAAGTTGGCCCGGAAGTTTCGCGCTTCCAGTGCGAGGCGCAGGATCACGGCCTCGACAAAGCCATCGACATGCGCCTGATCGAACTCGCGCAACCCGCGTTGACCCAGCGCGAAAAAGTGGCGATTGATATGCCGATACGCAATATCAATCGCACCGTGGGCACGATGTTGTCACATGAAGTCGCCAAGCGTTATCAACACGCTGGTTTGCCCGACGACACCATCCGCGTTCGTTTCGCGGGTTCCGCCGGGCAAAGTTTCGGCGCGTTTCTCGCGCGCGGCGTGACGCTGGAATTGATCGGCGACACCAATGATTATTGTGGCAAAGGTTTGTCCGGCGGTCGCGTGAGTGTGCAGCCGTCGCCCAAGTTCAAGGGCAACCCCATCGAGAACATCATCACCGGAAACGCCGTGCTGTATGGCGCGATTGAAGGCGAAGCGTATTTCCGCGGCGTGGCGGGCGAGCGTTTCGCGGTGCGCAACTCCGGCGCACACGCGGTGGTCGAGGGCGTAGGCGACCACGGTTGTGAATACATGACCGGCGGCACGATCGTGGTGTTGGGCATGACCGGACGCAATTTCGCGGCGGGCATGTCAGGCGGCATCGCGTATGTTTACAACGACAGCGGCGTTTTCGAATCGTATTGCAACGGCGCGATGGTCAAGCTGGAGCCGGTGCTCACCGAGAAAGAACAGGAAGCCCGCGTCGCACACGAACTGTGGCATCGCGGCATGAGCGACGAAGCCGTGTTAAAGCAAATGATCGCGGCACACGCGTCGAACACCGGCAGCATGCGCGCGAAAACCATACTCGAAGGTTGGGCTACCGAGCGTGCGAAGTTTGTCAAAGTGTTCCCGCACGAGTACCGGCGTGCATTGGGCGAGATGGCCGCCAGCAAAAAAATCGCAGCATAATCAAATATTTACATTAAGACGGCAATGGGTAAAGTCACTGGATTTCTCGAATACGAGCGGCTAACGGAAGCGGCCGAAGACAAAGGCACGCGCGTGAAGCACTACCGCGAGTTTGTCGGCCATTTGAGCGACGAGCAGGCTGGCGTGCAGGGCGCGCGTTGCATGGATTGCGGCACGCCGTTTTGCATGAGCGGCTGCCCGATCAACAACATCATTCCTGACTGGAATGATCTGGTGTTCAAACAGAACTGGCGCGCGGCACTCGACACGCTGCATTCGACGAATAACTTTCCCGAATTCACCGGCCGCGTGTGCCCGGCGCCGTGCGAGGAAGCCTGCACGCTGCGCATCAATGCCGATGCAGTGGGTATCAAATCGATTGAACACGCCATTATCGACAAGGGTTGGGAAAACGGCTGGGTCGTTCCACAACCGCCGAAAGTCAAAACCGGCAAACGCGCGGCGGTGATCGGTTCCGGCCCGGCGGGCATGGCGTGCGCGCAACAACTGGCGCGTGCCGGACACGATGTCGTGCTGTTCGAGAAGAATGATCGCATCGGCGGCCTGCTGCGTTATGGCATTCCCGATTTCAAGATGGAAAAGCTGTTCATCGACCGCCGTGTAGAGCAGATGAAGGCCGAGGGTGTTGAATTCCGCGTTAATCAAGATGTCGGCGGCAACGTGCCGGCGCAAAAACTGCTGGCGGAATTTGATGCCGTGGTGCTGTCGGGGGGTGCTGAAACCCCGCGTGATCTGCCGGTGCCGGGCCGCGAGCTGGCCGGCGTGCATTACGCGATGGAATTTCTGCCGCAGCAAAACAAAGTGGTTGCGGGCGACAAGGTGCCGAATCAGATCATGGCCACCGGCAAACACGTGGTGGTGATCGGCGGCGGCGACACCGGTTCGGATTGCGTGGGCACGTCCAATCGTCATGGCGCGAAGTCGATTGCGCAGTTTGAGTTGCTGGGCAAGCCGGACGATCCGTTGCGCAATCCCGTGTGGCCGTACTGGCCGACGCGGCTGCGCACCTCGTCGTCGCATGAAGAAGGCGCGAACCGTGATTGGTCGGTGGCGACAAAATCCTTTGTGGGCGAGAACGGAAAAGTAAAAGCCTTGAAAGCCGTGCGCCTGAAATGGGAAGGCGGCAAAATGATTGAAGTGCCGGGCTCCGAATTTGAAATGCCCGCCGATCTGGTGCTGCTGGCGATGGGCTTTTTGGGACCCACGCAAAAAGGTCTGCTCGAACAATTGGGCGTGGAAAAAGACGCGCGCAGCAATGTCAAAGCGGATACCGAGAAGTATCAAACGTCAGTCGCCAAGGTATTCGCCGCCGGCGACATGCGCCGCGGACAATCGCTGGTGGTGTGGGCCATCCGCGAAGGGCGGCAGTGTGCGCGGGCAGTTGATGAGTTCCTGATGGGAGCGTCCGACTTACCGCGATAAACCGGGAGGCTTCAGGTGCAAGGCGTGAGGGGCGCCCATACCACTACGCCTCACGCCTCGCTTCTCACGCCTCACGATGTCTAAACTCAAAAACGACACCTTCCTGCGCGCCCTGCTGCGCCAGCCCACGCCCTACACCCCGGTGTGGATCATGCGTCAGGCGGGCCGCTATTTGCCTGAGTACAACGCCACGCGCAAACGTGCGGGCAGTTTTCTCGGCCTTGCTAAAAATCCCGACTACGCCACCGAAGTCACGCTGCAACCGCTGGCACGTTTTCCGCTCGACGCGGCGATTCTGTTTTCCGACATTCTCACCGTGCCGGATGCGATGGGGCTCGGGCTGTATTTCGCCGAGGGCGAAGGCCCGAAATTTGAACATCCGTTGCGCGATGAAGCCGCGATCAAAAAGCTCGCCGTGCCGGATATCGGCGCCACGCTGCGTTATGTCACCGACGCCGTATCGCAGATTCGCGGCGCGCTGGACGGCAAAGTGCCGCTGATCGGCTTTTCCGGCAGTCCGTATACGCTGGCGTGTTACATGGTCGAAGGTGGCGGCAGCGCCGATTTTCGCACCGTTAAAACCATGCTCTACGACCGCCCCGATCTGTTGCATCACATCCTCGACATCAATGCCCGGTCGGTGATCGCTTACCTGAACGCGCAAATTGACGCCGGCGCGCAGGCGGTGATGATTTTCGATACCTGGGGTGGCTCGTTGAGCACTGCCGCCTATAAAGAATTTTCGCTCGCGTATCTGCAACGCATCAATGCCGGACTCACGCGGGAGCGCGACGGCACGAGGATACCGAGCATCGTGTTCACCAAAGGCGGCGGTTTGTGGCTGGAAGACATCGCGGCCATCGGCTGCGATGCCGTGGGCCTCGATTGGACGTGCGATATCGGTGCGGCGCGCGCACGTGTCGGCGCAACAGTGGCATTGCAGGGCAATCTGGATCCGATGACCTTGTTCGCGCAACCGGATGCGATTCGTGCGCAGGTTGCGAAAGTTCTTGCTTCCTACGGCAAAGGCCCGGGGCATGTATTCAACCTCGGTCACGGCGTGTCGCAGTTCACTGACCCGGATCATGTGGGCGCGCTGGTCGATGCCGTGCATGACCTTAGCCGCGCCTATCACGTGTAACCCGCCGCGCTCGCGGCAGAAACAGTTTTCACGCCGACACGTTCCGTATAACCATGAAAATCGTCCGCGTCGGCTTCGACGTGCCGCTCGACAAGCTGTTCGATTATCGCTGCGACGATGCCCGCGACGCGGATATCGGTGCGCGCGTGCTGGCGCCGTTCGGCAAGCGCAACGCCGTCGGCGTGATATTGGAAATCACCGATACCAGCAGCGTTGCGATTGCGCGCTTAAAACCCATCACGAAAATGCTGCGCGAAGCGCCGGGGTTTTCAGCCCACGATATCCAGCTTATCCGCTTCGCCGCCGATTATTATCATCATCCGCTCGGCGCAGTGGTGATGAGCGCCTTGCCGGCAGGACTGCGGCGCGTGCGCAAGCAACCGGCGAAATCGCTCACGCATTACGTGCTGACCCCGTTAGGCGCGACGCGTACTGTCGATAGTCTGCCCACTCGCGCGGCCACCCAACGGCGCTTGCTGGCGTTGTTCCTGGTGCGGCAGGCCCTCGACGACGACGCAGTTCGTGCCTGCGCGCCAAGCGCAAAAATCGCGCTGCGGCAATTGATTGCAGCAGGTTACGTGATCACCTGCGAAGGCGCGCTGACACACGTGCCCGCCGCCACCATGCCGGCGGTGACGGAAATCATCGGGCCGCCGCTCACGCCGGATCAAGCGGCGGCCGTCACCGCATTGCGTGCGGATTTGTCGGCGTTCAAGGCGCATTTGCTGCTCGGCGTCACCGGCAGCGGCAAGACCGAGGTGTATCTGCGCGTGATCGACGCGGTGCTGAAAAAAGGCCGCCAGGCACTGCTGCTGGTGCCGGAAATCTCGCTCACACCGCAGCTCGAATCCACGGTGCGCGGACGCTTTCCCGATACCCATATCGTCAGTCTGCACAGCGGCCTGAACGACACCGAGCGGCTGAATCACTGGATCGCCGCGCAGTCGGGCGCGGCGCGCATCGTGCTCGGCACGCGGCTGGCGGTGTTCGCGCCGCTGCCGGAACTGAGCCTGATCGTGGTGGATGAAGAACACGATGCGTCGTTCAAACAAAACGACGGCTTTCGCTACTCCGCGCGCGACCTCGCCGTGGTGCGCGCGCGCCAACGCGGCGTACCCATCGTGCTCGGCTCGGCCACACCCGCGCTGGAGACGTATCACAATGCCGCCAGCGGCCGTTACGCGTTGGTGCGCCTGCCGACGCGCGCCAACAACACGCCGCCGCGCATCGTGTGCATCAACACGCGTGATGTGCGGCTCGACAATGGCTTTGCGCCGCCGCTGTTAAGCGCGCTGCGCGAACGGCTGGCGCGCGGCGAGCAAAGCCTGGTGTTCATCAACCGCCGCGGTTATTCGCCGGTGCTGATGTGCCATGACTGCGGCTGGCTTTCGGGCTGCCATCGCTGCTCGGCGAAGCTGGTGTTGCATGCGCATGACCGGCGCCTGCATTGCCACCATTGCGGCTATCAGTCGATGGTGCCGATGGCGTGCCCGGATTGCGGCAATGCGGATCTGTCGCCGATAGGGCAGGGCACGCAGCGCATTGAAGCCACGCTGGCCGAGCGTTTTCCGCAGGCGCGCATCCTGCGCATTGATCGCGACAGCACGCGAGCGCGTGGCGCGTGGAGCGGCATGCGCGATCGTATCGAGGCGCGCGAAGTGGATATCCTCGTCGGCACGCAAATCCTCGCCAAGGGGCATGACTTCGCCAACCTGTCGCTGGTGTGCGTGGTGAATGCGGACAACCTGCTCTACAGCACGGATTTCCGTGCGCCGGAACGTTTGTATGCGCTGCTCACGCAGGTGGCCGGTCGCGCGGGCCGCGGCGTCACACAGGGCGACGTGCTGATCCAAACCGAGTTCCCGATGCATCCGCTGTATGCCGCGCTGCGCGATCAGGACACCGCGCGCTTCGCCGATGATTTGCTGAAGGAGCGCCGCAGCGCGGGCTTTCCGCCGTTTCAGTATCAAGCCTTGCTGCGCGCCGAGGCGCCGAAACTGGAAACCGCCATTCAGTGGCTCACTCGCGCCGCCGAGCGCGCACGCGAGATCGATGATGCCGTGATGGTCTACGACCCGGTGCCCGCCGGCATGATGCGTCTGGCCGGTCGCGAGCGCGCGCAGTTGCTGGTGCAGTCGGGGAGCCGCAATCGATTACAGAAATTCCTTGCGGCGTGGCGCGACGCGTTAAGCGAAAAAAGAGCCAGCGCCGCGCGCTGGTCGATAGACGTTGATCCGTTGGAGTTTTAGCCGAATTTGCATGCCCTCATGATAGAATCGTTTGTTTTTAAACGATTTTTTCGCTGCGTGTAGATATCAACCGCACGCCGCGTTACACGGAATCTCATGAGTAACCCCTCTTTCGCGGACGCGAAATCAGCCCTGGTGGATTTGCTGGCAATCGCCCTCAAAGCCGTCGCGCCGGATGCCCCCGGCACGGCCATCACCCTCGAGCGTCCCAAGCAAGCGCAGCACGGCGATTATTCCTGCAACCTGGCCATGCAGTTGGCGAAAACGTTGCGCGCCAAGCCACGCGATATCGCGGAAAAGCTGTTGGCGGCGCTGCCCGTTTCGCCGCTGATCGACAAAACCGAAATCGCCGGCGCGGGCTTTATCAACCTGTTTCTCGCGCGCGCCTATAAACAAAGCATCGTCGCGCATATCCTCGCGACGCGCGAGCAGTTCGGCACGAGCGCCGCCGGCGCCGGCAAGAAAATACAGGTGGAATTCGTCTCCGCGAATCCCACCGGGCCGCTGCATGTGGGCCACGGGCGCGGCGCGGCGTACGGCGCGTGTCTCGCCAACGTGCTGGTGGCTATCGGCCATGCGGTAGCGAGCGAGTTTTACATCAACGACGCGGGCCGGCAGATGGACATACTCGCCGTCTCGGTTTGGTTGCGCTATCTGGAAGCACGCGGCACGGCGGTGGCGTTTCCCGCGGATGGTTATCGCGGCGACTACGTGCGCGATATCGCGCGCGCCATGGACGCGGCGCACGCGGCAAAATTCGTTCGCGCGTTTCCCACTGCGGCACCCGCCGACGGTGAAGACGCCGATGCGGCGCTGGATGACTTGATCGCGCGCGCGAAAAACACGCTGGGCGAACAATGGCGCGCGCTGCATCAGTTTGCGCTGGATGCCATGCTGGCGGATCAGCGCGATGATCTCGCGCAATTCGGCGTGACTTACGACCGCTGGTTTTCCGAGCAATCGCTGCACGATGGCGGTGCCGATAGTCCCGTGGCGCGCGCGATGGAAATGTTGCAAAAAAACGGGCACCTTTATGAAAAAGACGGCGCGCGGTGGTTTCGCTCCACCACCTTCGGCGACGAAAAAGATCGCGTGGTGTGCCGCGAGAATGGACAGTACACGTATTTCGCCTCGGACATCGCCTACCATCTGAACAAGATCGAGCGCGGCTACGATCAAATGATCGACGTATGGGGCGCCGATCACCACGGCTACATCGCGCGGGTGAAGGGCGCGCTCACGGCGATGGGCGCGGACGCCGATAAGCTCGTGGTGACGCTGGTGCAGTTTGCCGTGTTGTATCGCGGCACGGAGAAAGTGGCGATGGGCAAACGCTCCGGCGAATTTGTTTCGCTGCGCGAGTTGCGCGATGAAGTGGGCAACGACGCCACGCGGTTTTTTTACGTGCTGCGCAAGAGCGATCAGCATCTCGATTTCGACATGGAACTGGCGAAATCGCGCACCAATGAAAACCCGGTGTATTACATTCAGTATGCGCATGCGCGGGTGTGCAGCGTGTTCGAGGCCTGCGATACCAAGGTGTCCGAGGTGGCGGCCGCCGATCTGTCGCCATTGGAATCTGAAGCAGAACTGACGTTGTTGCAGAAACTCGCCGAGTATCCCGAGATCGTGCAAAGCGCCGCGCGTGAATTGTCGCCGCATCTGATCGCATTTTATCTCAAGGATCTGGCGGCGCTGTTTCACAGCTACTACAACGGCACGCGTTTTCTGGTGGACGACGCCGCCGTTCGCAACGCGCGGCTGGCGCTGGCCGGCGCGATGCGGCAGGTGCTCGCTAACGGTCTCGCGCTGCTGGGTGTGTCCGCGCCGGAAAAAATGTAAGATATGCCCATGCCCAAGAACACCACTAAGGACTACAACAAAAATCCAAAAAAGCGCAGCGACGGTCGCGGCGGTTCGATGTTTGTTGGAATCCTGATCGGCCTGGTGTTGGGTTTGTCGATTGCGTTGGGCGTGGCTTGGTACATCAACAAGATGCCCAATCCGTTCCGCGAAAAAACCCAGGTGCCGTCACCCAAGGCTGATACGGCGAAGGCGTCACCGCCCGCCAAGGCGGCTGATCCGGCCTCCGCAGAAAAAGGGCCGCGCTTCACCTTCCCGGAAATTCTCAAGGGCGACGGCGCCGAGAAACCCGCCGACAAGGGTGAAAAAACTGACAAAGCGTCAACTCCCGCGGCCAAGGAGGCGTTTTTTCTTCAGGCGGGGTCGTTTCAAAATGCGCCCGATGCTGACAACCTGAAGGCGCGATTGGCGTTAGTGGGCATAGAGGCCTCGATTCAAACCACGAACTTGCCGGACAAAGGCGTATGGCACCGCGTGCGGATCGGCCCGTATGCGGATGTCGAGGAACTCAATCGGGTGCGCAGTGTTCTCAAGCAGAACGGCGTGGATGCCGCCTTGGTCAAGGTGCGCGAAGCTGAAAAGTAACGCGCGTTGAACGTTTTGGAGAAATTGGCATGCGTGTGGTGAAGCGTTGGTTACAGTCGCTTTTTGTTGCGGCATTCGTGGCGCTGGCCGTAGCAGGCGCGCCTGCTCACGCGCAGCTGGCGCCGGGCAAGGATTATCTGGTTCTAAAATCGCCACAGCCAACCACGGCCGGGAAAAACATCGAGGTGTTGGAGTTTTTTTGGTACGGTTGCCCGCATTGCGCCCATTTGCAGCCCTCGCTGCACGAATGGCTGAAACGCAAACCGGCTGACGTTACGGTACGCCGGCAACCGGCGGCGTTTCAGGATAACTGGGTGCAACTCGCGCGCACGTACTACACGATAGAGGCCCTGGATGCGGTGGACAAGCTGCACCTCGATTTATTTGATGCGATACACAAAACCAAGGTGTTGAATCCGCCGGCGTTGGCAAAGGATCAAAAGCCGCTGTTCGACTGGGTGGCCTCCAAGGGCGTTAATCGGCAGAAGTTTGAGGAAGCCTATAAGTCGTTCGGGGTGGCGAGCAAATCACAACGCACGATCGACATCACGTCGTCGTACGATATTACCGGCACGCCAACGCTCGTCATCGACGGCAAATATATTATTGGCCCGGGCATGGCCCCCTCCAAGGCGGACAATGCCGTCAACTACGAATTATTTTTCAAGCGCGTTGATCAATTGATTGATATGGCACGCAAGGGCCGCGGGGGTAAATAAACATGCATAAAATAAAAAGCTGGCTGCGCATGCTGGCGCTGTGCGCGATTGCAACCGCGGCAGTGGGCGCGCAAGCACAACAAACGCTGGATCGCCCGCTGGAGCAAACTTATCGCGTGATCGTGCCGCAACCGGTGGAAACCGGCGAACGTATCGAGGTCATCGATTTCTTCTGGTACGGGTGACCCTTTTGTTATCAGCTTCTGCCCGTGCTGGCGGAATGGGAAAAAAGCAAACCGGCGGATGTGGTCGTACGCCGCATTCCGGCGATTTTGCGCGAGGGCTGGTTGGCGGATGCGCACCTCTACTACACGCTGGAGTTGTTGGGCGAAGCCAATCGCCTGCACGCTGCGGTATTCGACAGCGTACATAAGGGCCAACTGCGCACCAGCGATGAAGGAGCGGTCGCCGAATGGGCCGTCAAGAACGGCATCGACGCGCAAAAGTGGCAGCAGGCTTACCGCGACAACGAAGTGCGCAACCGCGTGGTGCGCGCCATGAAGCTCGCCAGCAGCTATGACGTGCGCGGCACGCCGGCGTTGATAGTCGATGGCCGCTATCAAACGGGCGGCGGAATCGCGGGCGGATTGACCAATATTCCCCCGGTTCTCAATGGGCTGATCAATCTCGCGCGCGAGCAACGCAAAAAGCCTTAGTCAGCCGCCGGCCTTCTACAAATCCAGCCATCGCTCCAAGCCGGTCAAATCCTTTACAACGACCGGCACGTCATCACCGGTCCAATCGGCATCGGTGCGATTCATCCAAACCACGTGCAAGCCCGCCGCACGCGCGCCGCGCACATCGAGTTCAATGTCGTCACCCACATGCACCACCTCATCCGGATCGCAGCCCAGCTCGCGGCAGGCCATGTGAAATAGCGCCGCATCCGGTTTGCTGACGCCGTGGCTATGCGCGGAGATGATCGCCTTGAAGTGGTGACCCAGCCCGATGCGCGTCACATCCGCGTTGCCGTTGGTGAGCGATGCCAGCGCGAAACGGCGTGACAGCCGCGTCAGGCAATCGCGCACTTCCGGATAGAGATCGACTTCGTTGCGCGCGGCCATGAACACTTCGAGCACGCGTTCGATCAGTTCATTGGCCGACGGGCCGGACAGTCCCGCTTGCTCGAACGCCACGTGCATTGCCATGCGCCGGATGCGTAAAAAGTCGTGATGCAGTTCCGGGTGCTGGTGAAAAACGGCAAAGCGCAATTCGCGCAGTTGCTCCAGCGGCCACCGTGCGGCGACGGCGGGCGCATGGTCGGTGAGCCACGCGTAAGCGCGTTGCTCCGCTCGCGTGAGCGTGGGCGCGGACGGCCACAGCGTGTCGTCCAGATCGAGGGTGATGGCGCGTATGTTGGGCAAGGCAGGGTGGCGTTCTGGCGGCATCAACGTGTGCCGGCTGCGGCGCATTGTACGCCCCCTGCGCGTTGCGATCCCTTTGTGACCTTGACCGCTCCGCCGTGGCTGCTTACTCTCGGCGTCGTCGTCTTACAAAAACACCGGTTTTGCCGGAGGAGCAAGGTATGCGTGGGTGGGTAAACGTCCGGCCAAGGACAATAGCGGTCGCGATGACCATGGCGGTATTGTGCATGGGGGCAAACGCACAGGATTTCCCCACGCGGCCGGTGCGTATCATCGCGCCTTTTGCCGCCGGCGGCGGCGCCGATCTGGCGGCACGGCGCCTGGCGGAACGGCTGAATAATCGCTGGAAGCAGCCGGTCATCGTACATAACATCGCGGGCGGCGCGGGCAACGCCGCCGCGCAGGCGGTGGCCGTCAGCGAACGGGATGGCTACACGCTGTTTTTTGCGTCGCTGCCGATATTGGTGACCAACCCGCTGCTGTATTCGAAGCTGCCGTTCAACCCGGAGCGCGATTTCGCGCCGGTGATCCTGGTGAGCGACACGCCGCACATTCTGTTGATTAACGCCACGTCGCGCGCCGGCAAACTGTCCGAATTTATTGCTTATGCAAAATCGCAACCCGGCAAAATAAATTTCGGTTCGGGCGGACAAGGCACGTCGTTGCATCTGGCCGGAGAATTATTCAAGAAAGTAGCAGGCCTCGACATGGTTCACGTCGCTTACAAAGGGGCCGCGCCCGCGATCACCGCGATGCTCGGCGACGAAATTCAGATGCTGTTCGACAACGGCGCGGCGGCCATGGGCCACATCCGCGGCGGACGGGTGCGTGGCCTCGGCATCGCAGCCAAGGCGCGCGCCACGGCATTGCCGGAAGTGCCGACGTTCGACGAAGGCGGCATTGCCAATTTCTACTCCGGCGTGCCGCACGGCGTG
This sequence comes from Bordetella parapertussis, assembly GCA_945893125.1. GTDB lineage: Bacteria > Pseudomonadota > Gammaproteobacteria > Burkholderiales > SG8-41 > UBA5216. The sequence continues at coordinate 400 of CAMDDY010000023.1, read as the reverse complement.
CTGGTGGCCGCCGGCACGCCCGCCAGCATCATCACGCTCATCAATCGCACCATCAACGCCATCTTTCAGGAGCCCGACTACCGCAAAGTGGTAACGCAGGCCGGCATCAACATTGCGGGCGGCGAACCGTCGCAGTTGATTGACTATCTCGCCGCCGAAAAAAAGAAATGGCAGCCGCTGATCCAGAGTCAGGGCATCAAGGCGTACTAACGCGGTAGCGCGGCCGAGCCGTGCAGCGGTATTGATCCAGGCGCGTCATAGTATTTCAGTCCCGTAGACCGGAAAAGCGCAGCGCCTTCCGGGAGCGGAGGCATCCGGGCCAACTGCGGCATCCGTGCCACGCATATGGGGTGTGCTTTGCGTGACGTCCCGGTTGGGTACGATTGGCTCCCGGAAGGCG
>CAMDDY010000022.1 GCA_945893125.1 Bordetella parapertussis | reverse complement strand
GCGTTTTCCGTATTCGTGAAAAGCGAAGTGGAGAAATGGGGTAAGGTAGTCGCGGCCACCGGCATGAGCGCCGACTAGCGCGGGTGGCCAGTCGAATGATTCACCAATGATTCAACCATGAACCCACACGGGAATAGAAGATGAGTGCCTCATTGTTTTGCCGCGTTTGCGCCACGCTCCTTACCACTGTCATGGCGACAGCGGGGCTTGCGAACGCACAGGATTTTCCCAATCGCCCCATCCGCATGATTATTCCGTATGGCCCCGGCGGTATCACTGACGTGACCGCGCGCATCATCGCGCCGCCGATGACGGAAGACCTCGGTCAACAGGTCATCGTCGAAAACCGTCCGGGCGGGGCCACGCTGCCGGCCTTTGAACTGGTGGCGAAATCGAAGCCCGACGGCTATACCATTGTGGCCGCTACGGCTGCACTTGCCGCGCAGCCTATTCTATTCAGGAAACTGCCGTACCAGGCGGAGCGGGATTTCTCGCCGCTCAGCCTGGTCATCGTGGTGCCCAACATTTTGGTGATACACCCGTCGCTGCCCGCGCGTAACGTGAAAGAACTGATCGCGCTGGCAAAATCCAAATCGGGCGCGCTTAACTACGGCTCCGCCGGCAACGGCAGCGATAACCACTTGACGGCGGAAGTGTTCAAACACGCCGCCAAAATCGATGCGCTGCACGTGCCGTACAAGGGCGGTGGCGCGGTGATGGTTGATCTCGTGGCCGGACATATCGCATTCGTGTTCTCGACCTTGCCCACCGCCCACGGTTACGTGTCCAGCGGACGGTTGCGCGCGCTGGCGGTTACCGGGTTGAAGCGCAACGCCGCTTTCCCCGAGGTGCCCGCGATGGCCGAAACCCTGCCGGGATTTAACGTGAACGCATGGCTTGGGTTGTTCGCGCCCGGCGGCACACCCGCCCAGATGGGCGCTTACCTGAAAAACGAAATGGAGCGTTGGGCCAAGCTCGCCAAGGAAGTGAAATTTGAATTGGCGGATTGACGCAGGGCGGGCTAAGGTGTCGTGCCCGCCAAGCTCATCCACCCGTCCCAACGCACGCGCGCGATTACTGCAAAATCCTTGCCCAGCGGTTTGATAATCGCGGCCTCGCCTTCCGCGAGATAGGGCGCGCCCGCGGTTGCATGTATCGGGTATCCTCGCGAGCAACTGCCCATCAAGCATAGCGCGAAATGAAATTCCGGAAATCAAAAAGTTGAGTGCGCCCCGTCGCAGTGGGCAGGATTGGCTGTTGCTCGCGGCGCTGGTGGCGATGTGGGGCTCATCGTTCATGTTTATCAAGCTCGGCATTGCCAGTGTGCCGACGGCGACGCTGGTCGCGGCGCGCCTGATACTCGGCGCTGCGATACTGCTGGCAGTTGTCTACCTGCGCGGCGCGCGGCTGCCGGCATTCGCGGGTAGCGGGTTACGCCTGTGGGGCAACTACCTGATACTCGCGCTGCTCGGCAATTGCATACCGTTCACCACCATCACATGGGGCCAGCAGCGCATCGACAGCGCGCTGGCGGGCATCCTGATGGCGGTGATGCCGCTGGCGACCATGGTGCTGGCACATTTTTTTGTCAGCGGCGAGCACATGACGCGTCACCGCGTGCTCGGATTCATCCTCGGCTTCACCGGCATTATCGTGCTGATGGGGCCGACGGCGTTGCCGGGCGCGGGTGGGTCAACGCTGGCGGCGTTGTCGCAATTGGCGATACTGTTCGGCGCGTTGTGCTACGCCGGCAACAGCGTGCTGACGCGCATCCTTGCGCGCGGCGACGACATACTGACGGCTTCCGCCGCGATGCTGCTGGTGGCCAGCGTCATCACCTTGCCGATTGCGCTGGTGGTGGATCAGCCGTGGACACTGGCGCCCAGCACGTCATCGGTGGCCGCCATCATCTGGCTTGGTGTCGGGCCGACGGCGATTGCGACGCTGTTTTATTTCAAGCTGATTGGCTCGGCCGGGCCGACGTTTATGTCGCTGGTCAACTATATGAGCCCGGCGGTGGCGGTGTTCTTGGGCGTGGCGCTGCTGGGCGAGACGCCCGGCCTTCATGCCTACCTTGCGCTGTTGCTCATCCTTGCCGGCATCGCGCTATCGCAGTGGCGATCCCGCGCCGGGGCTTGATTTGGATCAACCTGCCCTAACGTAAGGTTTCAGGCGGCTTGCGAGAAATCAGTGAGATTTTGCACTGTTTGAGTAACTTAAGGGCGCGGCGGTGGTTAATTGGCGATAAACGGTCAGTCATCCATTGAACTCGATGTGCGTTATTGGAATCGTAGTACTGAACGTTTCACGACGAAGTTCCATGACGACAGGCAAGCGTTGCTCATCATTTTGGATCTCTTGCGGAGGTGGTTTATGAACGTGGTCTATAACAGCGACAATTACTACGTGGTCGAGTTCGCCGACCGGCGCGGTTTCGAGCTGGTGGACAAACACAGCCGCCGCAGCACCTTTTTTCACGGTGATGTGGGCGCGAAGTTTGCCCAGTCCATCAACGGCGTGATCGCCGAAGACGCGTCGCCGGAAAACATCGACGATTTTCTCGGTAACTTCGATGTGATGATGGGGCAGCCGCTGGTGCTGCACTGAGGTTGTCTTGGGTGCCAGGCGTTCGGCGTAACCCCGGTTACTGTTATTCCAGCAGCGACTTATCCTGCACCACCGGCGTTTGTCCCGGCGGCGGATTCGCAATCGCTGCTTCGAGTGACTTTGCGCCGCGCCATTGTTCCTTCGGACGGCTGATGCCCTCGCTGCCGACCTGATCCAGCCCCCAGTAGATTTCCAGGTTAGGCCCGTCGGGGTCGAGAAATTCCACCGCGATCTGCACGCCGGCGCGGCGGCGGCCGTCAAACACGATGGTGGCGCCGCTCTCGCGCAGATGCTTGCGCGCGCGGAACACCTCATCCAGCGAGCCGACTTCAAACGCCATGTGATGCAGCTCATGGGTTTGCGACGGCCCCGGTGCGCCGCCGATCAGCGCGACGCCGTGATGATCCGGATTCAGGCGCATGAACACCATGCCGCCGGGCATCATGTCCTCGCCGTAAATGTCCGACACCTTGAAGCCCAGCACGCCGGTGTAAAACGCGATCGAACGTTTGAGGTCAGTCACCATCAGCACCACGTGGCCGATTTTGCGCAGTTCAAACGGCGGGGGCGCGTTGCTGATGGCGGCGCGCAGGGCTTCAGTTTCGACAGTCATGTTATTTCCTTTTAATCCAGTTTCGACCAACCCGGTTCATCACGATCCAACAGCCGTTTCAATGCCTCAAGATGCAACGCCGCCTGCTGGCTTTCGCCATTCATCTGCCGCGCGGTTTTCTCGGCGATATCGTCAGGCACGAGTCGCAACGGCTTGCCGGTGCTCATCGCCAGCACCTGCTGCATACACGCGCGCTCAAGGTAATACAAATCATCAAACGTCGCCGATACCGTAGGCCCGCACACAATGATGCCGTGATTGCCGAGAAACAGCACGTCCGCGTCGCCCATGGCTTTGCACATGCGCTCGCCCTCGGCATCGTCGAGCGCGAGGCCCTGATAGTTGTCGTCGTACGCCACGCGGTTGCGAAATTTGAGCGACGTCTGACCCGACCATTCGAGCTTGCCGCCTTGTATCGCGGTGAGCGCGGTCGCGTACGGCATGTGCGTGTGCATCACGCACGCGGCGTGCGGGTTGCCGCGATGAATCGCGCTGTGTATAAAAAACGCCGTCGGCTCCACGCCGTGTTTGCCCGACACCTTGCGCCCCTGCGCATCGACCACCACCCAATCGGCGGGCGTGATTTCCGACCAGTGAAATCCCCACGGATTAACCAGAAAATTTCCCGGCTTGCCCGGCAGCGCCAGACTGAAATGATTGCAGATGCCTTCGCCCAAGCCCATGCGCGAGGCGCTGCGCAGTGCGGCGGTGAGGTCGATGCGAGCCTGGGTTTCAGTGGAACAATCCGCTACAGGAGTCATGTTGTAAGTATATGTTTATAAATAACAATTTATGAAAATAATAGAGATGCTAACCATCCGCGCGGATGCCGTTCGCCCTGATGATCGGCGCCCAGCGCGCCCGTTCTTCGCGCACCAGGCGGCGGAATTCATCCGCCGAGGCGGGCGTCGGGATCACGCCCTGATTCGTCAGTTGCTGCACCACCTCCGGTTTCTTGAGGGCCGCCACCACGGCGTCGTGCAGCCGCCGCAGCGATGGCGCAGGCGTGGCGATGGGCGCCATCAGGCCGGTGAGATTGTCCGACAAGACCTTGGGCAATCCGGCTTCGGCCGTGGTGGGTGTGTTCGGCAGCAGCGGGATGCGTCGCGCGCTGGTGACTGCCAGCGCCTTCAGCGCACCGGAGCGGATAAACGGCTGCACGCCCGACAGATCGGAAATCAGCGTCTGCACGCGGCCGCCGATGGTGTCGTTGATCGCCAGACCGATGCCTTTGTACGGAATATGCACAATGTTGACGCCGGCTTCAACTTTAAACAATTCCATGGCCAGCCGTGTAAGCGAAGTCGCGCCCGCCGAGCCGAAATTCAATTTTCCGGGATGGGTTTTCGCATGCGCGATCAACTCGGCGACCGAATTGAAGTTCAGCTTCGCATCGGTGACCAGCACTTCCGGCGAGTTGGAAATCAACGCAACCGCTGTGTAATCCCGGTCGGGATCAAAGGGCAGCGTGGCCGACAGCAGCGTCGCGGTGGCGAGCACGGTGGCGTTGAGAAACCCCGTGGTCTGGCCATCCGGCGTGGCTTTGGCGAGAATGTCGGCGCCGGCGATGCCGGGGCGATTGTCGATGATGACCGGCTGCTCAAGCTGCGCCGCCAGCGCCTGCGCCACGATACGTCCGCGAATATCCGATGACGAGCCCGCAGTGTAGGGCACGATGATGCGCAGGGGTCTTGCCGCAGAAATTTGCGCGTGCGCCGGCGCGACCCCCGTGGCGAACGCAGCGCTGGTGCAGATCAGTAATAGTCGATGCGGTGTGTTCATGACGAACGGGCTGTCTGCGATTCGAAGCCCAACGGTGTGATTGCGGGAATGCCGAGTGCGGATTGTGTCAGAGCGCACACGTCGCTCATGAGACCCTGGCCCGGCAGATTTTCGGCTACCACCATGTCGCCTCCGCGCCCGCCGCGATGACGTGCAACCAAACTGTAGCATGGCGTTGCGCTGAATACATTCTGGTAACGCGCGCCGATCAACGGTTCGATATCGGCGATATCTTCTGCCGCAATCGCGCCTGTTTTTATCAGTCGCCCGAACAAGCGCCGCTGCGTCCGCACGCCTTGCGCGCTGATTTCGACGCGCAGCGAATTCGCCAGCAGATAAACCGCCAGAACCGCAAACACCACACTCGCCAGCATGAACGGCGCGGCCAACCCGCCGATCAACGCCAGCGACACCATCGCCGATGCATTGCCCGATTCCAGCGGCAGCATGGCAGACAATCCGATGGCCGGCATCAAACCGCACAGCAGCGCAAACACGATGAGGCCCAAGGCCGCGCCCGGCGCGCGCAGCACGGGAAACTCCAGCACGATGCCGTCCGCGGTGCGGTGCACGTGAAAGCCCGCGCCGCGTGCGAGCGCAGCCGCGGCGTTTGTGGTTTCAGTGTCAGTCAAGCCGGATATTGGCGAACTGGGCGACCTTCGCCCACTTGTCCATTTCGCGCTTCATAAAACTGACAAACTCGTCGGGTGGCATGCCCGATGACAGCGCGCCCTGCGCGAGAAAACGCTCGCGCACTTCCTGTGATTTCAGCATGGTGGATAGTTCCTGATACACCTTGGCGGTGATGTCGCGCGGCACGTTCGCGGGCATCACCACCGACTGCCATGAACTGCCGTCGAAATCCTTGATGCCGCCTTCTTCCACGGTCGGCAGGTTGGGCATCGGCGGAAAACGCTGTTTGGTGGAAATGGCAATGGCCTTGAGCTTGCCCGCCTGCGCGTAGGGAATGACCGTGGCCGCCGTGTTGAACGCGAGTTGAATCTGTCCGGCGATCTGGTCTATCACCGCGGGCGCCTGGCCTTTATACGGCACATGCACCATTTTCACGCCGCTCATGGCGCTGAACATTTCCATCAGCATGTGCGGGCTGGTGCCGTTGCCGGTGGAGGCGTAGATTAATTGGCCGGGGCTCGATTTGGCCAGTGCGACGATGTCTTTCACGGTTTTTACCGGCAACGTCGGGTGCGTGGTGAGCATGCTCGGCAACATGGCCATCAGCGTGATGTGGCTGAAATCCTTGAGCGGATCGAAACCGAGTTTTTTATACACCGCGGGCGAGATCACCTGCGCGACGGTCATCATACAAATGGTGTAGCCGTCGGGCGGCGCTTTCGCGCACATCTCCGCGCCGATATTGCCGCCCGCGCCCGCGCGATTGTCGGCGACGACTTGAACGTTCCATGCCCTGGCGAGACGGTCGCCGGCGGTGCGGCCCATCAAATCGGTTGGCCCACCGGGCGGAAACGGGATGATGAAGCGTATCGGCTTGGTCGGATAACTTTGTGCGTGGGCCGTGGTGAGGCCGGCAAACAGTACCCACAGCAGCGGCGCGCGCAGTGCGAATGGCATGATGTTTCCTCGTGATGTTTTGTGCCGCGACAGTTTACCGGGATACGGTGCGCGCGCAAGACCTGTTCGCGCGTCAGGTAGCGCGCTATCATCACGCCATGCGAAACATTCGTCGAAGGCTAGAGGTTGGGCTGGTGATGCTGGGCACGTTATGCACGCTATGGGCCGTGCAGGGTCACGCGCAGGTGGGCATTGTGCTCACCGTGGAGGGGAATGTCCGCGTGGTCTCCGGCAAGCAGGAGTGCAGTCTGCGCTACGGTCTTGATATTGAGGAGGGGGACACCGTGCGCACCGGCGAGAATTCGTGGGCGGTGCTGTCCATGCTGGATGGCGCCCGAATCACCATGCGTCCATCCACCGAAGTGCGCGTCGAAGCGTATCGCTATATCGACTTTGGCGATGCGCCGCAGAATCTTGCCACGCTGATGCTGGTGCGCGGTTCGCTGCGCGCGGTGACTGGTGCCATTGCGCGAGGGCGCAACATCGGCTATCGCGTGCGTACGCCCGAAGTAACCATGGAAATGCGCGGAACGGATCATGACATCACGCATGTGGCGTTGCAGTTTACCCCCATGGGTGATGCGTCACCGGGGTCGTACGGCAAGACCCACGAAGGCGTGAGCGTGATGAAAAATGCAAGCGGAGAGTTGACCTTGCGCGACGGTCAGACGGCGTTTGCCGCATTGCGCGGGAAAACGCCGCCCCGCTTATTGACGGTGGATCCGCTGTTTTTTGGTCTGCACGCGTTTATTGACCGGCGTGCTGCCACGGTGGGCGAGTCTGCGTCGAAGCCGTTCTTGCAGTAGGGCGCGGGCGCCTGTCCGGACTGGCGTCGCTCAGGTTCTTGAAGAGACGCCCGGATGTGCTTATGCGGCAAGCTCGATGATCGTCGCGTTGCGCGGCGGTTTGGCGAGAAATCGTTTAATAATCTTGTAAATGTCGACGTCGAATGGCGGCGCTGATTTATCCTCGGCGAAGGCGTAAAGCTCCTGCTCCGAGCGCGCGGCGCCCAGGTAACACCAGCGATCGATGATATGCATTTCGGTAGTCTCGCCGTCTGCCGCCAACTCGCGCACGGCGATGCGTCCGCTGAAAGGCCACGGCAGCGTGCGCAGTGAGCTCAGGGCGTGTTTCACACGCAGCGCATGTTGCGCGGGGGACTCCAGGCCGACACAGGCGCCGCGGCAACGCTTGATCTGCTGTGCGAAGCACGGCCCGGCGGGTTGCGAACGTTTTTCCAGCCCCAGCAGAATATTGCACAGCCCGTGCGTGGTGGCGATTTCACGCAGCGCTTCAATGGCCGTGGCGCGCGAGCGGAACAAGCCGTAGAACTCGCCGAATCGCGCGGGGTCTATATCAGCGGCGGTGGCCAGTTGCGGCGCCGTATTGTTTTCGCTGTCGCGCCAGTGCCATGCGCACAACTGCGAATTGCGGCGCAGTTGCCGGTTATGCACGGGCGCGAGTTGCTTCACCAATCGTGATTCGAGCAGCAGCGCGCCCAGTTCGCCGGCGGTCTGCTTCCAGTCGATGCGCCTGATCTCGCGCGCGATCTGCATGTCTTTATTGACCCGGTGATCACCGGAAAAATGCGCCATCACGCGCGAACGCATATTGATGCTTTTGCCCACATACAGCACCACGTCGTTGTCGCCATAGAAAAAATATACACCCGGCGCCTGCGGAATATTGTCGAACGCGAGGTCGGGCAAGCCCGCCGGCACGGTTTGCGATTTGACCAGCACATCGATCGCGGCGCGCACTAGCGGCGCGCCGCGCTCCTCGGTCCATTTCTGCGCCAACAGCCACAACACTTTGGCGTCCCCCAGCGCGCGATGGCGCGCTTCGCAATCCAGCGCATGGCGTTCGAGCAGGGTGTCGAGATTATGGCGTGCATGTTGCGGATACAGCTTGCGCGACAGTTTCACCGTGCATAACACGCGCGCGTTAAAGGTGACGCCACAGCGGCTGAATTCATTTTTGAGAAAACCGTAGTCAAAGCGCGCGTTGTGCGCGATGAACAGTTTGCCTTCCAGCCGTTGCAGCAGCTCGCGCTGGATGTCCCCGAACACGGGCGCCGGCGCCACCATCTTGTTGGTGATGCCGGTCAGCGCCTGTATCATCGGCGGAATGCTCATGCCCGGATTCACCAGCGTGGACCATTCGCTGACGAGGCGTCCGTGATTGACTTCAATCACGCCCACTTCGGTAATGCGATCGTGGGTGGCGGTGGCGCCGGTGGTTTCCAGATCGACAAAAACGACGTGTTCGTCCAGCATGGTTTGTGATCGGGCGGGGTGATTGAAAAAGTGACGGAATTCTAATTCACGAAGTGCTGCACCACCAGCGCCAATTTCGCTAAAATATACGCATGAAATCAGCGACCGCCCCTGCTGCCGCGCCGCCGGACGACGACGAGGACGAAGCCTCGCCGCTGCCGCGCGGGGTCAAAAATTACATGACCCCCGGCGGCTACGCGCGCCTCAAGGACGAACTGGTGCAGTTGCTCAACACCGAGCGCCCCGAATTGGTCAAGGTGGTGCATTGGGCGGCAGGCAACGGCGACCGCTCCGAAAACGGCGACTATTTGTATGGCAAAAAGCGCCTGCGCGAGATCGACCGGCGTATTCGCTATCTGACGCGCCGGCTGGATAATTCCGAAGTGGTCGATCCGGCGGCGCGTAGTGACACCGATCAGGTTTTTTTCGGCGCTACCGTGGATTACGTGGATGATGCCGGCAAGACACATACCATCACCATTGTCGGTCTGGATGAAGTGGATACCGCACGCGGCCACGTGAGCTGGATTTCCCCGATCGCGGGCGCGCTGATCAAGCACGGTGTGGGCGACACCGTTAAATTGCGCACGCCGGCGGGCGCGCGGCAGATTGAAATCGTTGACGTTCGTTATGAGGCATTTACATGAGTTCACCGGGCACTTCGCCGTCTTTTTTCAGCGTGGCGCTGTCCACCTGGCGCGCGGTTAACGCGCCTTATACCCAGGCCGGCCGCAGCGATGAACTGCCGGGCGGCATCGTCAAGCTCAGCATCAAGGCTATTGCGGGCGCGCGCAGCGCCGACACGCTGGGCGCGGAGCGTGAAGGCACCGGTGTGGTGATCGACGCCAGCGGATTGATACTCACCGTGGGCTATTTGATTATCGAAGCGGGTTCCATTTTGGCGATGACGCCGGATGGCGGCATTTATCCGGCGGCGGTGGTGGGCTTTGATCACGCCAGCGGCTTTGGCTTGTTGCGCACACAGGCCAGCGCGGCCAAGCAACCGTTGAAGTTGGCTGATTCGTCCAAGCTCAATACCTTGCAAAGCGTGCGCATCGCGGCGCACGCGGATGCCGGTGGCGTTTCGCCTGCGTGCGTGTCGTCACGCCGCCGCTTTACCGGCTGGTGGGAATACATGATCGACGACGCGATTTTTACCGCGCCGCCACGCGGCGAACACAGCGGCGCCGCGCTGCTGGACGACGACGGCGCCTTGCTCGGCATTGCCTCGCTATGGGTGAGTGACACGCTGGCGACCGGCGTGGCGTTTCCCGGCAATATGTTTATCCCGATTAACCTCTTAAAGCCGATCCTCAATGATCTGACCACCCACGGCAAACGCCAGTCGGCGAGCCGCCCGTGGCTCGGCATTTATACCGAGGATGTCGAAGGGCACGTGGTGGTCACGCGCACCTTGCCGGACGGCCCCGCCGATCGCTCCGGCATCAAACGCGGCGACATCATCCTCGGCGTGGCGGGGCACTCCATCGGCGATCAGAGTGAATTCTATGAGCGCCTGTGGGCCAGCGGCCAAGCCGGCGACGATGTGACCATGCACGTGCTGCACGACAAAAAGGTAAAACATTTTGTCGTGTACTCGGCGGATCGTACGGATTATTTCAAGCCCTGGTTGGTGCGATGAAGGTTTGGAGAGTATGTATCCATAACCGATTGGATTTTCTGATCTCCAATCAGGGCGGAACTTTTATTTTTGATGGCGACGCCAGTACTTCGCGTACCATCAATCAACTAATCAACTAATGGGAGGCTGGTATGGATTCGACGAGACGCACTTTACTGACAACGGGTGCGGCTGCAGTAGCGGCGGCCAGCGCACCCCGCGCTTTCGCGCAAGCCACCGGCAAAGGGGAAGCCGCCAAGTCGTTCTACCAGAGAGGCAATGTCCGCATTCACTATCAGGACATCGGCTCCGGGTACCCGCTGCTCATCATCCCCGGCGGCGGACAAAATTCAACCATTGCCCGGTCCGTGCAGGGATCGCCGTTCAACGTTACCGAGGAATTCAAAAACGAGTATCGCTGTATTACCGCTGACTTGCGCAATGCGCCCAGCGGCCAGTCCAGCGGCCCGCTCGAAATCGACCGGCCATGGGACTCGTACACCGACGATCACCTTGGTCTGATGGATCACCTCGGCATCAAGCGTTTCATGGTGATGGGGTTTTGCATCGGCGGGCCGTTCATCTGGAATCTGGTCAAGCGCGCGCCGGATCGCATCATCGCCGCCGTGGTGTCGCAGCCGGTCGGGTTCCGCAAGGAGCTGCCGAACCATGCCTACGACAACTACATGAAAGGCTGGGGCCCCGAACTCACCAAGCAGCGGCCCGACATCACGATGGAAATGATTGAGCGCTTTATCAAGAGCATGTACGGCGGCGGCAGGGCCGACTTCGTTTTTTCGGTGACGCGCAATGACGTGCGCGCCTGTCAGACGCCCGCGTTGATTATGCCGGACGATACCGCGGCGCACCCGTTCGTCATCGCCATGGAATCCGCGATGCTTGCGCCCAAGTCCGAGGTGAGTATGTATCCGTGGAAGGATACCCCGGACAAAATTCCGCTTGCGTTGCGCCAGGTGCGCACCTTTTTGCGCGCGCATCGGCCGGCAACGGCTTGACGCTGGACATCACCGTACGCGGTTGAAGGCGCGGCCATGTCTATCGGGCTACTGGCACTGGTGGGACTTAGCCCTGAGCGGTTAACTGCGCTCAGCGCCGCCGGTTACGCCGTGCGCGAGGGGAAGAAGTATCCAAACCGGAGTGACGCTCTTCGTATGGCAAGTGAGGCAGGCGAGGCCGCCGACACGGTTAGGGCCGTACTGACCAATGGCCGCGGCGGTTTGAGCGGCGGCGAGATGGCATTGCTGCCCAAGCTGGAATTCGTCTGCACCGTCGGCGCGGGCTATGAAGCAATCGATCTGGGTGCGGCGCGCAGCCGCGGCATCGCGGTCGCCAATTGCCCCGACACCAATGCGTCCGCCGTTGCCGACTCCGCCATGATGCTGTTGATGGCGGCCACCCGGCATTTGCGCGCAGCCGATCGTCACGTACACGCCGGCAGCTGGCAGGATCAATGGAGTGTCGTTACCCCGACGATTTCCGGCAAACGTCTGGGCGTGCTCGGCATGGGAACCATCGGCGGCAAGGTCGCGCACCGCGCCGCGCGCGGTTTCGACATGGCGGTCGGCTATCACAACCGAAAAGCCGTTAGCGGATCTTCGTATCGCTATTTCGACAGTCTGATTGAGTTGGCGACGTGGAGCGATTTCCTGATCTGCGCCGCGCCTGGAGGCGCCGAGACGCGACACCTCGTTAATGCGGACGTTCTCACGGCGCTCGGAGCGCAAGGCTATCTCGTCAACATCGGACGCGGTACGGTCGTGGACACGGCGGCGCTGATCGACGCGCTGCGCTCAAAGCGCATTGCGGGGGCCGGCCTCGATGTCGTCGAGGGTGAACCGGCCGTGCCGCCGAGCCTTCCGGAGCTTTTGCAATTCGACAACGTGGTGATCACGCCGCACTGCGCGGGGCGTACGCCGGAAGCGCGCGCCGCCGCGACGGCATTGATGCTCGCCAATCTGAATGCCCATTTTGCCGGGAAGCTGCTGGTGACGCCGGTCTCGTTCAAAGCCTGAGCGCGTATCGCCATTTCTTGGCTGTGGGAATGGGCAGCGCAAATTTCCGTGCGCGAACCGGCGGGTGGTTGACGCGATGTTGATCGTCGGCGGCGCCGTCATCGCACTGGAGCAACACACACGGGAACTTAGGGGGCTGGACGCGGGTGACCGCGCCCGGCTACCCGACTCCACATAAGGCCGACGAGCGGCCAGTGGGAACCCAATAAGTGACACAGTACAATCAGAGGCCCAATCTCAATCAACAGCTACGCAAGCAACCCAATCAACTCGCGCATATCACCCTCGGTCTCCAGCGCCCACACCACCTCACACACACGCTTGGCGCGTGCTTTGCCAATCGCTAGCGTCGCATTGGCGAGAAACTTCGCTTCGATAGCCGCGTCACTCATCGGATTCGCCACCGTGCCGCTGGCGTGCGGCACGTGCGCCTCTGCTCTCACACTGCCGGCAACGACGATTGCATGCGCCTCATCCTTGCCCAGCGTTTCGTCCGTGACAACTTTCACCTTGCGGCGCAGTGCAACGAGCAGTGGGTCATTGGCCTTGGCATCGGTGTATTGCGCAACGCCTGCATTACCCTCGACAAAAGCCGCCGCCGCTGAATGATGGATGCTGAATTTCGACTGAAGCCCGGTTGACGGCTCAACCACACCGGTAACCGAGCGCGCCAATGGGTGCACGCGCAGGGTGATTTCATCCACGTCGACCGCGCTGAGTTTCGTCCTGACGCGTAGCGCAATCACCGCATCGATCAGCGGATGCAGCACGAGACCGCAGGCGTAGGGTTTGTGACCGTTGCTTTCGATGAGCCAGCCGCCACCCAGATTCGCCGTCAACTGATTCACATCCGCCGTATCGCTGTAGATGCGGCTGAAACCTTTTTCGCCTTCGATGATTTCCTGCGTGCTGTCGAAGCCCTTCTCGGCGAGCAGCGCCGCGAGCACGCCATTCGCCGCGGCCTTGCCGGCGTGAAATGATTTGCACATGGTGCCGCGGTTTTGTTGCATGCCGCCGGCCTGTGTAGTGGCGATGCCCATGGCGTAGGTAAGTTGTTGTTTATTAAGGTTTAATATTCTCCCTGCCGCAACGCCGGCGGCGATGCTACCGAGTGTGCCGGTGAGATGCCAGCCGCCGTTGTGATGATGCGGCGCGCTGCGCCCGCTGCGCACGCCGGCTTCAAAGCCAACCGCGTACGCAAGCATGAAATTTTCGCCGCTCACCGGCGCGCGTTCCGCCAGCGTGAACAATGCGGCCAACACCGGCGAGCTCGTGTGCAGCAACACGCCTCCCGCGTGCGTGTCGTCAAAGTCGAGCAGATGCCCCATCTGCCCGTTGGCCAGCGGCGCATCGAGAAACCCGAGTTTCAGTCCGCGCGCGAATACGGTGGCTTGCGGTTTGCCGCCGGCCTCCTGCAACACCGCGAGCAACTTGTCGATGGTGGAATGGCGGCTGCCCGCCAACGCGCAGCCCAACCAATCGAGCACGCCGCGTTTGGCTTCGCCGACGGCTCGGGGCGTGAGATCGCTGTATTGCGCATCCGCCAGAAAACCGCATAAGGTTTTGGTCAACGTGACCGCGTTGATGTCGAGCGATTGATCCATGTCACTTTCTATTCACGTTGTATCCCCGCATCGCGGATCACCTGGGTCCAGCGCGCCACATCGCGTTTGACCAGCGCCGATGCTTCATCGGGCGTGCCGCCAACCATCTCAAGCCCTTGCGCGCGCAGGCGCCCGACCAGTTCAGGCGACTTCAGCATCTGATTCGATGCCGTATTTAATTTCTGCACGATGGCGCGCGGCGTGTGCATTGGCGCCGCAAGGCCGTACCAACCGACGACCTCGTATCCCGGCAGGCCGCTCTCCGCGAGGGTCGGCAACTCCGGCGCGAGCGTCGAGCGCCGGGCCGATGTCACGCCGAGCGCGCGCAGCTTGCCGGCCCGGATCAACGGCAGCGCATTGAGCGACGCGGCGAACATGGTCTGCACCTGCCCCGCGATCACATCGGTGAGCGCGGGGCTCGCGCCCTTGTACGGCACATGCATCATGTTGATTTGCGCCATGCTCTTGAACAACTCCCCCGCGAGGTGAATCGTGGTACCGGTTCCGGCCGAGGCGAAATCCAGCTTGCCCGGATTCGCCTTGGCATGGGTGATCAACTCCTTCACCGACTTCATCGGCGCGGCCATGTTAACGACGAGCACGTACATACCCGACTGCGCGACGATGACGCCGGTGAAATCCCGCACCGGATCGAACGGCAGGTTCTTGTACAACGCGGGCATCGCGGTAAAACCAGCGGTGGACAGCAACAGCGTGTAGCCATCGGGCACGGCATGCTTCACAAGCTCCATGCCAATGATGCCGCCCGCACCCCCGCGATTGTCGATCACCACCTGCTGCCGCAGACTCGCCGACAGCGGCGGCGCCAGCGAGCGCGCGGCGGCATCGCCACCGCCACCCGCGGGAAATGGCACGATCAGGCGTATGGGTTTGGTCGGAAACGCATCCGCGGCCAGAACGCCGCACGATGCGAATGCAAACAACGCTCCCATGACTGACTTGACAAGCTTTTGCCGTGCGGACATCGAATGCTCCCGTGAGTGGCCGATGCGATGTAATCTAACTCAGGGTGGCGTCGCGCGCCATATTCGCGGGTTGGTACCATCCGCTGACGCCACAATATGAGGCGATACTTTAACTGGCAATGCCGACAAGTTGAAATGTAACCACGAGCGGCGGCCTCGGTCGAGCAACGGGCGCTGATGGTTATTGCTGCGTATGTCTGTTGAGGCGCCGGCCCATCACTCCGCTCGCAACCCCGCGTCCTTGATAATTTTCCCGTTGCGCGCGAGTTCGCGCTTAACGAGTTCTCCGAGTTCTTCGGGTGTGCCGGTGACGGGTTCCGCGCCGAGGGAAATCATGCGGTCTCTGACTTCCGCGCGCGCGAGTCCCTGATTGAGCGCGGTGTTGAGCCGCTCGATGATGGTGCGCGGAGTGCCCGCGGGCGCCATCAGGCCGCCCCAGTTGGTGGCATCGTAGCCCTTGATGCCGGACTCGATCAGCGTGGGCAGCACGGGCAATTGCGGCGCGCGTTTTTGTGTGCTCACCGCCAGTGCGCGGATGCGTCCGCTGTTGATCTGCTGCATGGTGGTGATCATCGGATCGAACGCAATATCAATTTCACCGGCCATCAGGGATGTCAACGCAAGCGCGCCGCCCTTGAACGGGATATGAATCAACCTGACCCCCGCGAGCGACATGAATTGCTCAACGGCGAGGTGGTTGCCCGATCCGTTGCCCGCCGATCCGAAATTCAGTTTGCCGGGCTGGGCTTTCGCTAGCGCCACCAGTTCCTTCACCGACTTGGCGGGAATCGATGGATGCACCAGCACCACATACGGGAACGTTGAATACATGCCCACCGGCGCGAAATCGCGTATGGGATCGTACGGCAGTTTCGCCACCAGATGCGGCGTGACGGAAAACGCGCCGGAACTGCCTGCGGTTAGCGTGTAGCCATCCGGCGCGGCGCGCGCGCCCAGTTCCGCGCCAATCGCGCCGCCCGCGCCGGGCCGGTTGTCCACCGTCACGCTTTGGCCGAGCTGCTGCGTGAGTTGTTGCGCGGCGATGCGCGCGAGAAAATCGGTGGCGCCGCCGGCGGCGAAGCCGACGATCAATCGCACCGGCTTTACCGGATACGCGGTCTGCGCCGATACTGCACCGGTGCAAAGCAGCGCGAGGCAGCAGAGTACGCGGCCAGTCACGGTTTACACCCAGCCGCGTCCGGTCAGTTCTGACTTGAGATACGCGTAGAACACCGGCGCGGCGACCACGCCCGGCAGGCCGAAAGATGCTTCCATCACCACGATCGCCAGTAGCAGTTCCCACGCCGACGCTTGAATCTGCGAGCCGACGATGCGCGCGTTGATGAAATACTCAAGCTTGTGAACGATCACCAGAAACGCCAGCGATGCCATGGCCGCGTGCAGCGAATAACTCAGACTGATGACAACGATCACCGTGTTGGAGATCAGATTGCCGATCACCGGCAGCAGGCCGGCCAAAAAAGTGATCAAAATCATGGTCTTGGTCAGCGGCAGGTGTACGCCGAACATCGGCAGCACGACGACGAGGTAAATCGCGGTGAGCACGGTGTTCAACGCCGAGATGCGCACCTGCGCGAACACGATGCGGCGAAACGCGTCGGCGAGGCGCGTGGTGCATTGCGCCAGCGCGCGCGCCAGCGGCCCCGGCGTTTGACCGGGCATCACTTCGCGCAGCGACACCAATCCACCGATCACCATGCCGATCAGCGCGTACACCAGCCCATGGCCCGCTTCACCGCTCATGGTTTTGACTTCCTTGGCGTGTTCCTTCAGCCAGGTGACGAGTTGATCTTTTAAATCCGAGGCATCGAGCGGTATCCATTCCTGCATCGACACGGGCAGCGTTTCGCGCGCTTTGTCGAGTATTTCCGCCATTTTTTCGAGCAACACTGAAAGACTGCCCGCATCACTGCGCAGAAACAATATCGTCGCCGTAATTGCACCGCCCACCAGCACAATAATCAGCGTCAGCAGCAGGGTTAGCGCGATAATTTTTGCACGGCCCGGATGATCCACGCCGAACATGCGTGGCGCGGCCATATGCACCAGTTCATGCACCAGCAAACCCGCGAACAGCGCCGGCAGCAAATGCAATTTAATCACGGTGGGCAGCGCCACCGCCATGAAAATCAGCGCGGCGATTTCCGGGCGGCTTAGGGCGATGGCGGATGGATAGCTGGGCATAAGTGCTCCGATTGGATTTTATTGTGCTAATTATGCGGCAATGCGCGCGTGGTGCCTATGCCAGGCTGGTGTAAAATGCGCCTCCTCGCAGCCGTGTATCGTAGACATGCGCCGCCCTGACCCTGAACGCACCCATCGTTCACCTCGCACGCACAGGTCACCCATCATGAAGCCCTTATGTTCTCGCCATCGCCTTGTTCCCCTGCTATTGCCGGTGTTGCTGATGCTAGTTATGGCCGGCTGCAATCCACCTGCCGGCGGCCCGCCGGGTGGTGGCATGCCGCCTGCATCGGTATCGGTGATTACCATCGAACCACGCGACGTGCCGGTGCGCTACGAGTACGTGGCGCAGACTGCCGGCTATCGTGAAGTAGAAGTGCGCGCGCGCGTGACGGGCATTTTGCAACAGCGCAATTATCGGGAGGGGGCCGCCGTGAATAAAGGGCAGCCGCTGTTTACCATCGACGCGGCGCCGTTCCAGGTGGCGCTGGCCAAGGCTGAGGCGGATCTGTCGGTGGCCGAGGTGCGTTTGGCGCAGGCCAAACGCGAGTTGGCGCGCTTGAAGCCGGTGCTCGAAGCGCGCGCCATCAGTCAGAAGGAGATGGATGATTCTGCATCCGCCGAACAGGTCGCGGGCGCCGAGGTGCAAAGCGCACGCGCGCGCGTCAATGAAGCGCGGCTTAATCTGTCGTACACGCGGGTTGAATCACCTATCAGCGGCATTGCCAGCCGCGCGGCGGTTTCCGAAGGCGCGTTGATCTCCGGGCCGAACGTGTTGCTGACCACGGTGACGCAAACCGATCCGATGTATGTGGTCTTCGGCATCTCCGATCGTGAACATCTGGCGTTGCGCCGTGACGTGGAATTGGGCCAGCTCAAGTTGCCGGCGGAGCGCAAATTTCAGGCGCGGGTGAAACTCTCCGACGGCAGCCTGTACGATGGTGTGGGTGCGCTGAATTTCACCGACGTGCGCGTCAACACGCAGACTGGAACCAGTGAATCCCGTGCTGAATTTAGTAATAAAAACAACATGTTACGTTCAGGCGAGTTCGTGCGCATCGTGCTTGAAGGCGCGCTGCGGCCCGGCGCCATCGTGGTGCCGCAGCGCGCCGTGCTGGAAAGCCCCAAAGGCAAATTCGTGTATGTGGTGGGCGCCGATAACAAGGCCGAGGCGCGCCCGGTGGAAGCCGGCGCGTGGGCGGAGGACGGTTGGGTGATCCACAGCGGCCTGAAATCCGGTGAGCGCGTGATTGTTGATGGCGTGATGAAGATCGGGCCCGGTGCGCCGGTGCAGATTGCCGCGCCGGTCGCGTCGGGAGCGACCAATGCAGCGCCGGCAGAAAAGAAGTAGCGCGCCATGATCTCGCGCTTTTTCATTGACCGGCCGATATTCGCGGCCGTGCTGTCGATCTTTATTGTGATTGCGGGGCTGGCGGCGATACGCATTCTGCCGATTGCTCAGTATCCCGAAATCGCGCCGCCGGTGGTGACGGTGCGCGCGATTTATCCCGGCGCATCGGCGCAGGTGCTCGAACAAACCGTCGCCGCGCCGCTGGAAAACCAGATCAACGGCGTGGAGCACATGCTCTACATGAACTCAACTTCCACCGCGCAGGGCGTGGTCGAAATTCGCGTCACCTTTGATATCGGCACCAATGTCGATACCGCGGCACTCAACGTCAACAACCGCGTCAAACAGGTCGAGCCGCGGCTGCCGCTGGAAGTGCGGCGGCTGGGCGTGACGGTGGAAAAGGGTTCATCGTCGTTCCTGCAAGTGCTGGCGTTTACCTCGCCTGAAGGCCGCCACGACGATTTGTTCATTTCGAACTACGTCACGCTGAATGTGCTTGATTCCATAAAGCGTATCCCCGGCACCACCAACGTACAAATTTTCGGCGCTAAAGATTACGCCATGCGTATCTGGGTGCGGCCCGACCGCATGGCGCAGTTGAAGGTGACGGCCAACGATCTGGTGCGCGTGTTGAACGAGCAGAACGCGCAGTTCGCCGCCGGCAAAATCGGCCAGTCACCGTCGGGCGGACCGCAGGAACTGGTCTACACCATCACCACCAAGGGCCGTCTCAGCGAACCGCAGGAATTCGAGAACATCGTGGTGCGCGCCAACCCCGACGGCTCGGTGCTGCGTCTCAAAGACGTGGCGCGCGTGGAGTTGGGCGCGAAAGACTACGAGTTTATCGGTCGCGTCAACGGCAAGTCGGCGACGCTGGTGGGCATTTTTCTGCAACCGAATGCCAATGCACTGGCTACCGCGGATCGCGTCAAAGCCGAGATGACGCGTCTGACGGCCGCTTATCCGCAGGGCCTGCAGCATCACGTGGTGTACGACACCACGCGGTTTGTCGCCGTGTCTATCCGCGAAGTGCTGATCACGCTGGCCGAGGCGATGGCGCTGGTGTTTCTGGTGGTATTTTTGTTTTTGCAAAACTGGCGCGCCACGCTGATTCCGTTTGCCGCGGTGCCGGTGTCGCTGATCGGCACCTTTGCCGGATTGGTGCTGCTGGGTTATTCGATCAACACGCTGACCTTGTTCGGCATGGTGCTGGCCATTGGTATCGTGGTGGACGACGCGATCGTGGTGCTCGAAAACGTTGAGCGCATCATGCACGAGGAACATCTCGAAGCGCGCGAAGCCGCGATCAAGGCCATGCACGAGGTGACCAGCCCGATTATCGCGATCGTGCTGACGCTGTGCGCGGTATTCGTGCCGATTGCGTTTCTCGGCGGGCTGACCGGCGAACTGTATCGCCAGTTCGCGGTAACGATTTCCATCGCGGTGGTGATTTCGGGCTTGGTGGCGTTGACCCTGACGCCGAGTTTGTGCGTGATGATTCTGAAGCGCGAGCGCCGCGAGCCGGGGCGTTTCTTTCGCTGGTTTAACGGCTGGTTTCACCGCATCACCGGGCGCTATGTCGATGGCGTGACGTGGATGCTGCGCCGGGGCGCGGTGGGCGCGATACTGTTTATCGGCATGGTGGCGATCACCATCGGCTTGTGGCGCAACACGCCCGGTTCGCTGGTGCCCGACGAAGATCAGGGCTATTACATCGCGGCGGTGTTTTTGCCGGACGGCGCCACGCTGGAGCGCACCGACAAGGTGGTCAATCAGGTGGTCGAACTCATCAAGTCGAACCCGGCCAACGAAAACGCCGTGGCGTTTACCGGCATGGATTTTCTGGGGGGCGGGTTCCGCAACAGCGCCGCCA
>CAMDDY010000021.1 GCA_945893125.1 Bordetella parapertussis | reverse complement strand
GCTTTATCACCCTGATCGCCTCGACTATCCGCTGATGCGCACCGGTGCGCGCGGCGAGGGTAAATGGCGGCGCGCGAGTTGGGATGAGACGCTCTCGGCCATCGCCGAAAAAATGCACACGATCAAACGCGAACACGGCGCGGAGTCAGTGGCGTTTGCGCGCGGCGTGGGCATGAACAACACCCATATCATCAGCCGCCTTGCGAATGTGTTCGGCACGCCGAACGTGGCGTCGATCAGTTATTTTTGTTACGCGGTGCGCGTCTCGGTGTGCCAGATCACCGCCACCGGCAAATACGGCGGCAAGACGTGGGACACGGCGGCGGTGCCGGATATTTATTCCAACCCGCGTTGCATCGTCGAGTGGGGATCACAAAAACGCACTAGTAACGATCACGGCCTGATCGGTTTCGCGCCGCTGACTGACGCACTCAAAAGCAAGCCGGTGCATATTCTGGTCGATCCGCGCAAGCCATCCGCCGCCGGGCCGGTCGATCTGTGGCTGCCGCTGCGCCCCGGCACCGATGCGGCAATGGCGCTGGGCTGGATCAATCTCATCATTGAAGAAGCGTTGTACGACAAGACCTTCGTGGAAAAATATTGCCACGGCTTTGAAGAACTTCGGCAACGCGCGAAAGCGTATCCCATCAACAAGGTCGCCGATATCACCTGGTGCGACCCTGAAACCATCGCGCGCGCGGCGCGGCTCTACGGCACTACAAAGCCGGGCGCCATCGTGTGGGGCAATGGCACCGATCACATCGGCATCAACGTGTATCAATCGATCCGCGCGCTGCTGATTTTGATGGGCATCAGCGGCAATATCGACGTGCCGGGCGGCAATGTGTTCTTCCCTGCGCCGCCGTTGGCGTATCCCGATTTAAAGGAAGCGCTCACGCCGGAACAGGATGCCAAACGTCTTGGCGGGCAACGCTTCAAGGCGTTGAATCGCGCAGGCTACGCGCATCCGCCGACGGTGTTCAAGGCGATGCTCACCGGCAAGCCCTATCCGATAAAGGCCATGGTGGTGGTCGGTAGCAACGTCGTCACCACCTATCCCAACACGCGCATGATGGTCAGTGCTTTATCGAAACTTGATTTGCTGGTGGCGCACGATATTTTCATGACGCCCACCGCACAAATGGCGGACATTGTTCTGCCGGCGGCGGCGAATCTTGAACGCGACGAGCCGCGCCTGCATCTGCACATCAAAGGCCCGCACGCCACCTATATGGACGTGGTGTCGCAAAAGCTGGCAATGGTTGCCGAACGTAAATCCGATTGGGAATTCATCATCGATCTGGGGCGCAAGCTGGGCTACGAGAACGAATTTCCGTCGCTCGAAAAAATCGCCAACGACTCACTGAAACCGCTGGGCGTGACGTGGGATGAACTCAAAGCACGGAACTACATCACGATTCCCATCGAATATCGCAAATACGAAACGCAGGGTTTCGGCACGCCCACCGGCAAATTCGAGCTCTACTCGACGATCATGCAGGAGTGGGGCTACGACCCGCTGCCCGCGCACGTTGAGCCGCCCGAAAGCCCGCTGCGCACGCCGGAACTCTACGAAAAATATCCGCTGATTCTCATCACCGGCTCGAAGCAAACCATGTACTACCATTCGCAAGGCCGGCAAATCGATGCCATCCGCAAGCTGGCGCCGGAGCCATTGATGGAACTGCACACAGACACCGCGCGCGTGCTGGGCATCCGCGCCGGTGAGTGCGCGTGGGTGGAAACGCCGCGCGGCAAGCTCAACATGAAAGTGCGCACGCACGAGCGCATACACCCGAAGGTCGTGGGCATTCCGCACGGATGGTGGCTGCCGGAGGCGCCCGCGCCCTATCACGGCATCTTCGAGGTGTGCTCGAACGTGCTAACGGATGACAGCGCGGAGGTTTGCGATGTGGCTTATGGATCGAGCCCGTTAAAGGGGCTGTTGTGCCGCGTCTATCGGGCGGACTAACCCCGGCATCACTCGACCTTGATCCCGACTTCCTTGATGATCTTCGCCCACGTTACAAACTCGCGTTTGATAAACGCGCCGAATTCGTCCGGCGTATTGCCCACCGGCTCGGCGCCGAGCGCGATGATGCGCTCGCGCACTTCGGGGATCGCCATCGATTTGGCGATGGCCTGATGCAAGCGATCAATGCTCGCGCGCGGCGCGCCTGAATTCACCAGTGCGCCATTCCACTCGTTCGCTTCAAAGCCCGGTACGACCGCCTCGGCGATGCTCGGCACATTGGGCAGCGCCACGCTACGTTTCAGACTGCTCACACCCAGCGCGCGCAGTTTGCCCGTGGAGAAATGCTGTATCGATGACGGAATGGTGGCGAACAGCAGCGCGGTTTCGCCGGAGAGCAGCGCGATCACCGCCGGCCCGCCGCCTTTGTACGGCACGTGCGTCATCTTGATACCGGTCGCCGAATTAAAGCGCTCGGTCGCCAGATGGTTGGCGCTGACATTGCCCGCCGAGGCGTAATTCATCACACCCGGCTGCGCCTTGGCGAGCGCGATCAATTCCTTTACCGATTTGGCCGGCACCGACGGATGCACCGACAGTACCAGCGTCACCAGCGACATGAACGATATCGGCGCCAGATCTTTTTCCGAATCAAACGGCATTTTGCGAATCAGACTGGGGTTGGCGCAGAAGGTGACGTTGGCGATGCCGATGGTGTGTCCGTCCGGCTGCGCCTTGGCGGCGAGATCAAGGCCGATGGTGGACGAGCCACCCGGACGATTTTCAACGATTACTTGTTGCCCCAGAATTTCGCTCATGCGCGGCGCGAGGATGCGCATCACCACATCGGTGGAGCCGCCCGGCGCGTAGGGCACGATGGCGCGGATGGCGCGCGTGGGGAAGTTTTGTGCAGTGACCGAGCCAGCGCATATCACAGTGCCCATTCCAATTATAACCATTTGTTTTAATTGCATTATTTGTCCACGCTCACAGTATGATGAAAAGCCGAACGGGATAATACCCGGTTCACCCTGCGTGGTCAACGCAGGGCCGAAACATGATTAAATGCAGCCCCTCGTTCCATTTACCGTCACAAGGAGTATTCATGAGCAGCCCCGTCAAAATGGGCATCGTCGGCCTTGGCCGCTGGGCCAAAGTGCTGACCCGCGCCGTTTCCGGAAAATCCGATAAATTGCAAATCGTTGCGGGCTACAGCCGCTCGCAGGACAAGCGCGACGATTTTTACAAGGAACTCGGCGTGCCGTCCGTGCCCGACATGCAAAGCATGTTGTCGAATCCGGACATCCAGGGCGTGATTCTCACCGTGCCGAACGAGCAACATCTGCCGCTGGCAGAGTTGGTTGCCAAGGCAGGCAAGCATGTCTACACCGAAAAGCCCATCGCGCAAACACTCGAAGACGGTCTCAAGATCGAAGCGCTGGAAAAACAATACGGCATCACCGTCACCGTCGGCCACAGCGCGCGGCTGATGGCGGGCATCCGCATCATTAAAGAATACATCGACAAAGGCGAGCTGGGCCGCGTGGCGTTCATGGAAGCGAATTTTTCGAATGAGCGCGCGCTGGAACTCACGCCGCAGACCTGGCGCTGGTACAAAGACCGCGCGCCCGGCGGCAATCTGTCACAGTTGTGCATCCACCAGTTTGATGTGCTGCATTTGCTCGGCGGCGCGGTTACAGAAGTGTCGTCGATGGCGTCGAAACTCTCGCCAGTGGGCGCCGAGGTGGACGATCAATCGATGAGCACCATCCGCTTCGCCGACGGCAAGCTGGGTTATGTCGGCTCAAGCTGGACCTCGCCCGGCATCTTCAGTGTGCGCGTGTTCGGCTCCAAGGGCCTGATGCACTATGAAATCGATTTCGGCACTTGGGACACGCCGCATCTACTGCACAACGCATCGGTGCTCTACATCCAGCGCGGCAAGGATGGCTGGGCCAAGCGGAAGGAGATTAAAATCCCCGAGAGCGATATGTTCCGCGCAGAGCTGGAAATGTTCGCCGACAGTTGCGTCAGCGGCAAGCCCGGCGAATTGACGGCCTACAACGGCAACGTCGCGGTGGCCATGGTCAATGCGGCGCTACGTTCCATCGAGAAAAACGGCCAGGCGGTCAAGGTGGCTGACATCCTGAGTGAAACCCGCAAGAGAGTAGGAGTCTAAGATGCTGCCCACGCGTTACTTCATCAATCTCACGCAGCCGGAAATCGCCGCGCAGTTGAAAAAAAATCCACTGGTGATACTGCCCGCTGGCAGCGTCGAGCAGCACGGCCCGCATCTGCCCACCGGCACCGATATCTACGCCGCCAATGTGATCAGCCACGCCGTGGCGACACGCATGGACGGCCTGGTGCTGCCCGGCGGCCCGCTGGGCGTAACACCCATGCACATGCCGTTTGAAGGCACGCTCACCCTGTCACCGGAAACTTATCAAAGCGTGGTGGTTGAAACCGGTGCATCCACCGCACAGCACGGCGCCAAACGCCTGATGATTCTGAACTGGCATGAAGGCAATATTCCATCGCTCGCCATCGCCTCGGAAAAGCTGCATCGTGATGTCGGCATGAGCGTGATCGTGGTGCAGGCTTGTTACGTTGCCGCCGAGCTTTACGGACACGACTGCGGCGGACTCACCCATGGTGGCGAAATCGAGGCGCTGGCGGTGCTGGCGTATCAGCCTGATCTCGTCCATCTGGATCGCATCGATTATTCGTCGGACCACTCGCATGGCCGCAAGTGGGACAAACTGCGCCGCACGCGCAGCTATCAACCGGTGCTGCGCGATATCAAGACCATCGCCGAAACCGGCTGGTACGGCGCGCCCGAACACGCCACTGCCGCCAAAGGTGTGAAAATGCTGAACGACATCGCGGATGCGATAGCGAAAGAATGCACGGAAATATTCCAGATGCTCGACGAGGCCAATGGCGGCACGGCGGAAATTAAACATTTAAAGATTGCGAGTTAATCAACCGTAGGATGGGTACTGGCCGCAGGCCGTAACCCATCACAAACCATGGTGATAAACCTGTGTTTGTGATGGGTTACGCTTCGCTCCACCCATCCTGCGCACAACGGAAAGGACAGTATCTTGGGTAAAAATGGATTAGGTATCGCCGTCATCGGCTCGGGCCGCATCGGCACGCTGCGCGCACGTCTCGCGGGCATGCATCCGTCGGTCAAATTTTTGGCGGTGTCGGACCTCGACCCGGCCAAAGCGGCGGCACTCGCAAAATTATCCGGCGCGCACTTTCATACCGGCGACAACAACGCGGCCATCGATCACCCCGACGTCGATGCGGTATTTGTTTCCACTCCCGAGCAGGAACACGCCGAGCCGATCAAGCGCGCGCTCGCGGCAGGCAAACCGGTGCTGTGCGAAAAGCCCATCGGCCTGACACTAAAAACCGCCGACGACATTCTGGAAACACTCGCCAAAACCAACGGCAAGCTCAACTTCGGATACAGCCGCCGTTACAAAGAATGTTTTTTGCGCGCCAAGGAGCAAATGGTGCAGGGCCGGCTCGGCACCGTCGTCAGCGGACTGGCGCGCGTTTACAACTCGCGCGCGCAGACGTATCAGATTTTGAAGCGCGATCCGCACGCGACACCGGTGCTGGACGTACTGACCTATTACGTAGACCTGATGTGCTGGTTTCTCGAAGGCAACAAGCCCGTAGAAGTGGTCGCGCGCGGCCAGCACGGCATTTTCAAAGCGGCGGGCTACGCGTGTCACGACGCCACCTGGGCCATTGTCACCTTTGCCGACGGCGCGGTGCTGAATTTCGGCATCAGCTATGCGCTGCCCGCGAACTTTCCGACGCAAGGCCAATCGGATCGCGTGGAACTCCTGGGCACTGAAGGCACCATGCTGATCGACGACGATCATAAAGATCATTTGATCTACAGCGAAAAAGGCGTGCCGCATCCGTACGTGCCGGGTCACAATCTCAACATGGCGTTTCTCGGCAGCAACTCCGCCGGCGATTGGGCGCTGGGCAATTTCTGGGGCTCGCTCGGCAACGAAACCCGCGCGTGGATCGATCACCTGGTCACCGGCGCACCGATCTGCCACACCACGCCGCAACAGGCGCGTATCAATCTTGAGACGACGATTGCGATTGAGCGGTCAGTGGCGAGCGGCCAAGCGATACGCCTGCCGCTTGAAACATAAAATAGTATTTATAAACAATTACTTACACTATTTTTAGCGCGCGAGCGTTTTATCGGTCTTCAGCCCGATATCACGCGCGAGCTTTCTGAAGCGGCCCATCTCGTCTTCCAGAAACTGGCGAAATTGCGCCGGCGTGCCGCCCACGGGCTCCGCGCCGTCCGCCGCCAATTTCTCCGCCGTGTCGGGCAGACGCACGATCTTGCTGATCGCCTCATTGAGCTTGTCCGTGATCGCACGCGGCGTACCCGCGGGCGCCAGCAAACCGTACCAGGTCACTGCCAGAAACCCCGGCACGCCGGCCTCGGCGAGCGTCGGAATTTCCGGCGCGGCCGGCGACCGCTTGAGACTGGTTACGCCCAGCGCGCGCACCCGGCCCGAACGCGACATCAACAAGCTGGCGGTGACCGCCGAGAACGTGAAATGCACTTGCCCCGACACCACGTCGAGCACCGACGGAGAGCCGCCGCGATACGGCACATGATCGACGGCGATGCCGGTCATATGCTTGAACAACTCGCCCGCCATATGCCCCGATCCGCCGGTGCCGCCCGACGAAAACAGCAGGCTGCGCGGCTTGGCCTTCGCCAGCGCGATCAGTTCCTTCACCGAATCGACGCGCAACCCCGGAAAGGCCACCAGCAGAAACGGCGCCTGCGCGATATGCGATATCGGGATGAAATCCTTGACCGAATCAAACGGCAAATCGTTAAGCGCGGGATTGATCGCGAAGCTGCTGGATACCACCAGCAGCGTATAGCCGTCGGCCGGCGCCTTGGCCACGATCCCCGCACCTATCGACCCGGCGGCGCCGCTGCGATTGTCCACGATCACCTGTTGCCCCAGCGCTTCGGAGAGTTTTTGCCCGACTTGCCGTGCCACGATATCGGTGGCGCCGCCCGGCGCAAGCCCCACCACGATGCGCATGGGTTTTTCCGGAAAGCGGTTTTCACGCACGCCCGCCGCCGGTTGCGCGTGCGCACTCAACGGCAGTTCAACCATTAGCATTAGGGTTAGCATTCGCGCGATCAACCCAACCCACGCGATTCTCGACACCATGACTTGCCTCATCATTAATCAACCCGCGCGCCCGATGCGCGCACCACCGCGGCCCATTTGCCGATTTCATTTTGCAGAAACGCACGCATATCATCCGGCGTGTGGGTCATGATATCCGCGCCGCGTTTGTCGAATTGGCTGCGTATCTCCACCAGGCTCATGGTTTGGCGGATGGCGGCATTGAGTTTGCGAACGATGTCATCGGGCGTGCGCGCGGGCGCCATCACACCAAACCAATTCACCGCTTCGTAGCCGGCATAGCCTGATTCCGCGATGGTGGGCACGTCCGGCAGCACGCGCGCGCGGCGGCTGGAAGTCACCGCCAGCGCTCGTAATTTGCCGGAGGCGATGTGCGGCTGCAACGGCGACACGTTGGCAAACAGCACCGGCACGATGCCGCTGATCACATCGGGAATCGCGAACGCGCTGCCCTTGTACGGCACATGCACCATATCCACGCCCGCCCGGGTCTTGAACAGTTCCGTCGCCAAATGATTGACAGCGCCGTTGCCGGTGGAGCCGTAGCTGACTTGCCCCGCACGCGGCTTGAGAAACGCGACCAGTTCCTGCAACGACTTTGCCGGCAGCGACGGATGCACCACCACGCACAGCGGCTCGGAACCGATCAAGGTAATCGGCGCAAAGTCGCGCAGCAGATCGTAGCCGAGCTTGCGGTACAAACTGGATGCCACCGCGTGCGGCGCCGACACCATGAACAGCGTGTAACCGTCCGCCGGCGCTCTGGCCGCCACCTCGGCGCCGATGTTGCCGCCCGCGCCCGGCCGATTGTCGATGACGAACTGCTGCCCCAGGCTATCGGTGAGTTTTTGCCCGAGCAGGCGAATCATCAGGTCACTTGCACCGCCCGCCGCCTGCGCCACCACGATGCGCACGGGCTTTAGCGGATAAGTCTGCGCGATGGCGAGTGAACTCGCCGCCAACAGAAACACGCTCATCGCAAGGCCTGCTATCCCCGCCAGGTTGGGCGGGTCACGCAAGATTTTTAGTGCGCATTTCAAAATGAAGTTGATCGCAACCAGTGGTTCGACAAGCTCACCACGAACGGCTCTTGAAGTGGTCGTTCGCCCCCGGATCGAGTCCGGGGCAGGCTCTGAGCTTGTCGAAGGGTCAGCGGTCAACATGACTGCATTGCCCGCGCCCACGACGGCAACATCGTATTGCTGGTCACTGACCGTGCTCATCGCCGTCGTCTCCACCGTTCGTACAACCCATCATGTCGTCGAGATTGAATTCTATCCGGTAATGCAGATAGCCATCGTGATGGGTAGCGTGCGCCATGCGCACGATCAACTGCACGATCATGCACATTTGCCGTACGCACGGCGCACGCTACAACATATTCACTTCGGTGGTTGCACCGGAAACAATCCAGCCAGTGTCGCGGTGATTTTTTTCAGCACATCAGGATCCGGCATCGGCACGCGCAGATAGCTGCGTCCGGTTTTTTCATCCGTTTCCAACAGCGGTGACATGGACTTGCCGTTGCCGCCGTTCGAGGATGCGCGGCTCGCCTCGGCCAGTTGCGTAAAGAAGTTCAGTCCCGCGTTAATCAATCCGCCCAGCGCATCGTTTTCGGCGGTGCGAGCGGGGGCATCCGGCTCGTTGGCGTCGGCGCCCGCCTCGTCAGACAACACGTCATTTGCCGGCGCTGCTATTGCCGGTTCGTCCATTACCGCCGCCTCCTGCACCACCGGCGAGCCCGTGTTTCCGGAGACTTTCTCCACACCGTCCATGAAGCGCGACAGGCGCGTGCCGCCGAGCGAGACTTCGGTATTGCCGCCGTCGAGCACGCCCGCGAACAGCGCGCGCTTGAATCCCAATATGCCGAGCATGCCTTCCTCGATCGTGCCTTGCGCGACAAAATTCACCACCTGCACGCTGCGCTGCTGCCCCATGCGATGCACGCGCGCGATGCGTTGCTCGAGCACCGCCGGGTTCCACGGCAGATCCATGTTCACCACCGTGGCGGCATGCTGAAGGTTCAGGCCCACGCCGCCCGCGTCGGTGGATAAAAACACGCGGCACTTCGGGTCGTTGCGAAACCGCTCGATCAGCGCGCGGCGCTTCTCGGCGGGCACGCTGCCGTTGAACATCACGTAGCCAATCTTGCACGCATCGAGCCGCCGCGCGATCATTTCGTGCATGCCGATCCACTGGCTGAACACCACGGCTTTTGCCTCGCTATCCTCGAAGATATCGCCGAACACCGTCATTAACTCGCCGGCCTTCACGCCATGATCGGTTTCGTGGTCGAGCAACCAGGTGGTGTCGCACGACATGCGCATGTTTTGCAGCGCGCAGGTGAGCCGCCGCTGATCGGCATCCGACAGGAATTTATAGCGCCGCCATTTGGCGACAATTTTCGCCACGATTTCGCGGTTTTCTTCATGCAGCGCCGCCTGCGGCTCTGTCATCGGCACGAAAATATTCTTGTCGATGCGCTTGGGCAATTGCTTGAGCACTTCGGATTTGCGGCGGCGGATCATCACCGGCGCCAGCGTGCGCGCGATCGCATCCAATTTCTGGTAACCGATGACGCGACCGGCCTCATCGCGCGTCTGGTGCTCGTGCAGCAGCCGCCACGTGGGGCCAAGGCGATGTTGATCCACGTACTGCACAATAGAGATCAACTCCTCCAGCCGGTTTTCCAGCGGCGTGCCGGTGAGCACGAACGCGTACGGACTGGCTATGCGCTTTAGCGTGCGCGCCGCGCGCGTGTTCCAGTTCTTGATGCGTTGCGCCTCATCGGCGATCACCAGATCGGGCGACCAGCGCGTCACCGCTTCCAGGTCGCGCGCGAGCGTGTCGTAGGAGGCGATTTTCCACGGTGATTCTTCGGTATACTGATGCTTGCGATTAACAAGGCCACCGGATATCACCAACGCCTTGCGCCCGGCGAAGCGCGCGAGCTCGAGTTCCCATTGATGCTTGAGCGAGGTCGGGCACACCACCAGCACGCGCTCGATGCCCGCGTGCACGGTCAGAATTTCGGCGGCGGCTATCGCCTGCACGGTCTTGCCCAAGCCCATGTCGTCGCCGATCAGGCAGCGCCCGGCACGCGCGGCAAACAGCGCGCCCTCGCGCTGGTAAGGATGCAGCGGTTCCTTCAGCAGGTGCGCAAACGCCTTGCTGTCCGCGCCATGCGGAAATTGCTTTTCAATCAACTCATGCAATTTTTGCTGATCGCGAACGCCCGCCATGAAATTCAGCGCGTCGTCGTAGACGCGCAACTCGTGATCCTCACGCGCCGCGGCGAGAAATTCATCCAGGCTCGCCATCCGCTCCGGCGGTAACACCCAGCCGTTGCGCGGATCGAATACGCCTCGTGCCGCCGCCAGTAACTGCGCCGGACAATCGGCGCCGGGCCGAAAGTGCAGCGTGCGGCGCGCGCCGTAGCGCAGATAAAATTCGCTGTACGGCGGATGAAAGCCGCCCGCGAATGCTGCCCGCGCGCCGCGTTTCTTTTGCAGCTTCGCCAGCATGAACTCCACGTGCTTGCAGGTGCCCAGATCGTTGGTGGAAAAATCCGGGCACGAACAATAATTCTCGCCCGGGCGCAGACCGCGTATCGCCACGCGGTAACGTCCACCGCTCGCCGGGTTGCTCACGCGAAATTCGGAGAAGAGGGGTTCGCTTCCAAGGTTCTCGAACTTGAAATCCTGATCGCGGCCGAATTGCCCGCGCAGCGTACGCTGCCACGCATCGACCGCCATATCCGGAGGAGCGTGCAGCCGCGATAATTTCGGCTCGTTCTTTGCGGATTTTTTGCGCGACGCGCGGCGTTTCTTTTGCATGGCGATTACTTTCTGGGACGGATGAAGGCGGGCAGTTTAACCGCAAGTTTAACGCAGGCACGGAACATTCCTCGCTGATGTAACATGACCGAATTGATCGTGCGCACAGCGCACGCTACGAGATGGCAATCATTTTTGCGAGGAACGCCCCATGACCACCCAACCCATACGCTTCGGCCATTTCGGCGTCAACTGTTTCGACATCAAGGCGATGGAAAATTTCTACACCCACGTCATCGGTATGGTGGTGGCGGATCGCGGTTATGTGCCGCCGCCCGGCGACCGGCATATCGTGTTCATGACGCTTGATCCGACGGAGCATCATCAGCTTATTCTGTGCTCCGGACGCACCGAGGGAAAAATCGAGAGTGGCGCGTTTCGCGGCGGCGGGTGCGGCTCGGCGATCAATCAGATTTCGTTTCACTGCGCGAGCCTGGTCGATTTACGCCGCACGCAGGCGCGGCTGGCGGCTGCTGGACGCAACGACGGCACGCCGATCTGCCACGGCAATGCATGGTCGATCTACATCCGCGACATCGAAGGCAATCCGATGGAGTTTTATGTCGATAGTCCGTGGTATACGCCGCAGCCCTGTGGCGAGCCGTTTGATCTGTTGTTGAGTGACGAAGAAATTTTTCGTCAGACCGAAGCACTGTGCCGTGCGCGTCCCGGTTTTGAAGATGCCGCGCCGTGGCGCGCGCGACTGGCCGCGCGCATACAGACTTCACTTGATGCCATCGGCGGGCGCTGAACAGCATGCGTAGCCTGCTCATTGCGCCACTGTTCGCCGCCGCGCTCGCGCACGCGCACGCGCAAGAGTATCCGTCAAAGGCGATCACCATCACACTGGTGCTCGCGCCCGGCACCGGGCTTGATGTCGTGGCGCGCACCTGGGGAGAACAACTCGCTCACGCGCTCGGCAAACCGGTCATTTTCGATAACAAACCCGGCGCGAACGGCATTGTCGCCGTCAACGCCCTGAAGAATACGCCTGCGGATGGCCACACCTTGCTCGTCGGCACCAGCGCCGCGTTGGCGTTGAATCAAACCACGTACAAGCAATTGCCCTATGACTCAGCCAAGGATTTCATACCGGTATCGGTATACCTGAAGTCGCCGTTTATTTTGATCGTGCATCCGTCACTGCCGGTACGCTCCGTGCCTGAATTGGTGGCTTACGTGAAAGCGCGCCCCGGTCAACTCAGCTACAGCTCCACCGGCCCCGGCGGCGCGCCGCGTCTGGCGACGGAAATGTTCGCGCAGCATTTCGGCCTGAACCTTATTCACGTGCCGTACAAAAACAGTCCGCAAGCCATCATCGACATTGCCGCAGGCCATGTACAGCTCGGGTTCGCTGAGGCAGGCGCATCACAGCAACTGATCCGCGACAAACGGCTGCGCGCGTTGGCGGTGTCCACGCTCACGCGCTTTGGCTCGCTGCCGGACGTGCCGACACTGGCGGAAACCGCGAATCGCCCCGACCTCGAAGCGGTGTCATGGCACGCGCTGGTAGCACCCGCCGCCACGCCACGCGCAGTGATAAATCGCCTGCACGGCGAAATGACGCGCATCCTCAAATTACCGGAAGTGAACAAGGCGATCACCAACCTCGATCTCATTCCCGCAGCGCCGGCATCGATCGACGAACATCGACAATACATCGCCTCGGAAACCAAAAAATGGGGCGACCTGATCCGCAAACTGGGGCTGGCAGGATCGCAGTAGTTACTCCGGCGTAATGCCGATTTCCTTAATCAGCTTCGCGTAGCGCGCCAACTCCGCTTTAATCAGCGCGCCAAACTCGGCCGGCGAACTGCTTTTCGCCTCAACGCCCAGATTCGCAAAGCGCTCTTTCACATCATTCAATTGCAGAATGCGTGCCAGCTCGGTATTCAACCGCGTGATGATCGGCTCGGGCGTGCCGGTGGGCGCCAATACGCCCCACCAGCTTTCCATGGTGAAGCCCGGCACGGTGTCGGCCAATGCGGGCACTCCCGGCACCAGCGGCGTCGCCTTCGGCCCGGTGACCGCCAGCGCGCGCACGCGACCTGATTTGGTGTGCGGCAGCATCACCGCCATGTCGGAAAATACAATGTCCAGATGCCCGCCGATCAGATCGTTGGTAATCAGCGCGGAACCCTTGTACGGAATATGCACCATGTCCAACTTGGCCATGCCCTTGAACAGTTCCGCCGCCAGCTGGGAGATAGATCCAGGGCCGCTGGAACCGAAATTAAGCCGCGCATTGGCCGTGCGCCCGCGCGCAACGGCAATCAATTCACGCATGTTTTTTGCCGGCACCGAAGGATGCACCACCACGATCTGCGGCCCCACCACCGCCAGCGAAATCGGCGCCAGATCGCGCACCGAGTCATAACCCAGCTTGCGATAAATATTATTGTTGATCGCCACCGGTTGAATGTTGCCCACCAGCAGCGTGTAACCATCGGGCGGCGACTTCGCCACGATCTCCGTGCCCAGACTGCCGCCGACGCCGCCACGGTTATCCACCACCGCCGGCTGCCCCCAAGCCTCGGTCAGCTTCGCGCTCATCATGCGCGCGATGGTGTCCGATGAACCGCCGGCGGGATACGGCGCGACGATGCGGATGGCTTTTGCAGGGTAGGTTTGCGCAAATGCAGGCGTAACAAAACAGGCGGCAAGTGCGAATAGAGTACCGGTACGGAATGCATTGCGTGGCATGAACATCCTCCGTCAGTGGTGTATCGTTTGTGTCGCCAGTGTGACCGATGCCCAATCTTGGCGCAACCGTTGGCGCCGAGCAAGAATAAATACTAACTATATGTTTTTAAACACTTTTTTATAAACTCGTAATGCGCAGAGAACGCATCGATTAGTAGCGATGATTCTCGCCACGCCGCCAATAGCACACCATAGAACTCGCGACGATCAACACCACGTACGCGACCGTGCTGAACACCGCGATGCAGCGCAAAAGTACGGCGGCGGCAAACGCGCCGTCAAATCGTATGGCGATTTCCGCGGCCATCGGTGTCGCAACGGCCAATGCGATGGCGGTGATGGCGATCAGCAGCGTGCGACGCCAGCGATCCTCGTGCGCGGCTGTGTGCCGCATGCTCGCGCTACGCAACCATCGGCGATAGGCGACGAGCAGAATCGCCGTTCCCGCCAGCGTGGAAAGCCACTGCGTCAGGTAGTAGACCGGCACAGCGGTTGCGCCCAGGTTGAACAACGACGCTTGAAGAAATTCAATGTGCAGCCCGATCAAATCGCGCTTGTGCGTGAACGCATCCCAGATGATGTGCGTGCAGGCGCCGATGACCAGCGACACGGCCACTCTTAGCAACAGGGATAAGGTCAACGTAAGCGGCACTTCAGCCAACGGCGTTAGCGCCGCGCGATGCGGTTGCGGCAGTACAAAACACAGCGGCTTGCGCAGGAGGCACAGCGCAGCCAGCGCCAGCAGGCCCGTCGGCAGGCAAACCGTCACAACACCTTGAAGGTTGTGCGCGTGCATGGCGAACTCGGCACCGGGCAGGTAGTAACCAAAATCCGGGATTATGGCGCCCACGATTAGCGCGGGAAAATTAAGGTAACGCGGACAAAGCCGGCGCAGTGGCAGTACTGCGGCGGGGTGCGCGAAGGTCCAAGGCACTCACGCTTCCTTACGAAATTGACGCAGTTCGTCACTCAAACTCGCATACAGCATCGCCACCCAGCGCGGCTCGTGCATGACCAAGCGCGGTGGTTCGATTCTAAAATCGGTCGGCGCGATCACCACGCGCACCTTTTCCTTGCGCACGCGCGTGGTCAACACGAACAAATCTTCCGCCGCGTCATCCCCCATCGCGAGGCAGCCGATGGACGACGCACCGCCGTGAATCATGATGTCCGATCCGATATTCGTTCGGCCGTCGGCGGCGCCCATGCGCCGATCAAACGCGTTGGGGTAATTCAGTCGCAACGACAAATGAAAGCGGCTGCCCGGATTGAGCAGCTCGATTTCATACACGCCCTCGGGCACCTGCCGGTCACCCTCGGCCAGCTTGGGGCCGGGCTTGCCGCTCGCGCCGAGCACGGCATAAGTTTTGATGTGGCGCCACGGATCGCCGGACGCGGCGCGTGCATGAACTTCCAGCTCGCGCGTGTCCTTGAACGCCAGCAGCACCACTTCCGCCGGCGGATACAGCACACCCGCGCGTGCGAACGCCGGCCGCAGCCGTGCATCGGCGCGCGCGCCGTATTGCGCCACGCGATGTTCGATGCTGGCATGACCGCGCTCACGCGGCGGCGAAAACCAGTTGCGGCGCGACGCCACAACCCCCAACGTGGCCACGGCGGATACGCCCGCAAGCACGAGCAGAAACCGGTTGCGCGTCATCGCACAAACTCCGATGCGCACGCGCGTCGTGCCGCACTGAACATCTGCCCTGTCATGCTCCGCCCCTGTTCGCCGCGCCCGGTGGCGCACAGAAGCATTACATCGTGACGGGCTGGCGCACGAAGGGAGAGATCATGGCAAAGCCATGATCAATAGTGGCGGAAAAAAGGCGAACGAACCTTCGCCGCGCGACGGAGGCAGGCAATGCTAATCCAGTTCGCGATGCACGAAATCGATGATCTTCTCGATGCAATCACGCGCCTGCGGCGAGGTCGGATCGTTGGTGACGAACGCTTCGCCCACGCCTTCGAATAAGTGCAGATCAACCTTGCCGCCGACCTTGCGATAACCCGCGATGAAGCGGTCGCGATTCGGCACCGGGTGCGCAAAGTCCGCCGTGCCTTGGAGATAAATCACATTCGGCGTCAAACATTTTTCGCCGCGCTCCAGGAGGCGCGTGGGATTGGCTTCCGCCATGTCGTCCAGCGTCGGCCAGTACATATTGTGATTCTTGATCCAGGTGTCGCCGTGCTTGGCATGCGGCCCGCCCACCAGGGTTTGCGCATATTCGTAGCGCCCCAGCGGATCAATCACGGGCCAGCACATCACCGCGCACTGCACCGTCGCATCCACGCCAGCCGGGCCTGGAATAGCGGTGAAGCGCGGATCGTGCGGCCACATCGCCGTCAGCATCGCCTGATGGCCGCCGCTCGACACGCCGAGAATCGCCACGCGCTTCGGATCAATATTGAACTCCGCCGCACGCGACTTGAACCAGCGAATCGCATAGTTGATGTCCTGCAACGACGCCGGGAACCGGCCATCGGGCGGCATACGAAAATCCAGCGACGCCACCACCACCCCGGTTTTCGCCACCGGTGTATCCGTGCCTTCATCAGCCAGACGATCCTTGTTCACCCAAGCGCCGCCGTGTAAATCGATCAGCAACGGAAACGGTCCCTTGCCGCGCGGCTTGTACACGCGAGCAAGATACGGCTTCGTGCCGTGACGAATATATTCAACATCAGACACATCGATTTCATAGCGCGTGAGTTCGGCGGTGGTCATGTGAGGCTCCTTGGAAGTGACAGCGTGGGATTGAACGAAAGGGAATTTGTGATGCGGTGAATGGGATTGTAGCGCTGTGTAGCAAACTGCGTGTGATAGAGCACAAACAGAATTACATTGAAAATATTCAACAAAAACAAAATGTTACGAACAGCCTCCACGCATGATGTTGGTTTTAGGGGTGCTGCAAACGAGAAGAAAAATGCAAGCGTTCGCGCGGAGGTGATTAGAAAATCCCCCTGAGAGCCGCCGAGCAGCGCAGTGGAAACTGGAGGGGTCGGCGAGGACTGTCTGAGTCCTCGCGCTTTTGTTGTATGCGAGGGCGAGTTCCGCAGCCGCCAGTTTTCGCGAGCAGCGGAGGGAGGGGTCGGCGAACCGGGGGCCGCCTTCTTTGGGTTACCTTTCTTGGCGGTTCAAGAAAGGTGACCAGCCGCCGGGCTGCCCCCGGCGACGTTGACGTTGACGTTCAACGCACGTGGTTTAGCAAATTCACATGCGGCGCAATACGGATTGCGCCCTACAACTACTTAATCGCCTGCGGATTAATAGGCGACCCCACCGCCCGTGTAATCGGCAACGGCGGCCCGCAGAAAAAGAACTCGTACACTTTATCGCTCGCGCAATCGTCAGCCAAGTCTTTCAAATAAAATATTTCGCCCATGGTGATACCAATCATCGGGATCACCACCCAATGCCACGGCTGCGACGCATCATCCGTTTCATTCGGCCGCACTTCGCATCCCCATGTGTCCGTACAAATCGCGGCAATTTCCTTGCGATGTATCCACTCGGCCGTTTCAAACGCCAGCCCCGGCGCGTCACCGCCCGCGTATCCGCCCCACTCGCCGGTTTTCAAACGGTTTTCCATTTGCCCGGTGCGCACAATCACAAAATCGCCGCGCCGGATTTCCACGCCTTGCGCCTTGGCGCAGGCATCGAGGTCGTCATTGGTAATCGCTTCACCGTCTTCGAGATAGTCCTTGCCGAGATGGCGCGCCATGTCCAGCAGCACGCCGCGACCGGCCATTTTGTCGCGGGTTTTGTGGATGCCATTTTTCTGCGCGCCGTTGGTATCGACGAGTTTGGCGTCGTAACCGTTCCACATTTTATCGTCGTAAAAAATGTGACCGAGCGCGTCCCACTGCGTGCCGCATTGCAGTGGCAGCGACACCATATCGTCGGCGTAACGCAGGCCGCCCTTGTCCTGATTGCCGGCCACCGCATCGGTGCCGGTGGCAAGCATGGTGTGTATCGGATTGAAGCGGTTGCCCCACAGGCCTTTTTGCGGGCCGGTGCGGTCGAAGTTCAGCGCCAGTGAAAATACTTTGCCTTTATTCACCAGACGCGAAGCGTCGATGATGTTTTGCGGCGTGACGTAGTTGAGTGTGCCGACCTGATCGTCCGGCCCCCACTTGCCCCAGTTCTTGAGTTTCTCGGCGGTGGCGCGCAGATGTGCAATGGTGAATTTTTTAGCGTCGTAGCGGCGGGTCATGTGGAATCCTGAAGTGAATAAACAATGGACAAAAAAATGGCGTCACGTGCGGTGACGCCATTTTACCTTCAACCGCAGAAACTACGCCGCCAGCTTTTGCATATAGCCATACCGCAGGTTGGTACGGCCTTCGCCGAATTGGTCGTAGTTGGCTTTGGCCACTGCTA
The DNA here is from genome assembly GCA_945893125.1 of Bordetella parapertussis. Lineage (GTDB taxonomy): Bacteria > Pseudomonadota > Gammaproteobacteria > Burkholderiales > SG8-41 > UBA5216. The sequence continues at coordinate 2,527 of CAMDDY010000021.1, read as the reverse complement.
CCACGTCGCCTTCCAATGCCGCGCGCTGCCTGGCGGTGAAGTTGTACAGGCGTGCGGAGTTCTCGCCGAAGATGGCTTTTTTGACCGGGCCGTCCGCTGCTCCGAGCGGTGCAAAACCGTATTTCTTTTGCATCTCTTCGGGGATTTCCAGGCGGCGCAGCGCTTCGATCTGCCATTGCGGCGCGCCGGTCCAGATCGCATCACTGCCCCACACCACGTGATCAGAACCCAGGCCCTTGACGAGCTGGCCGAGCATCGCCGCGCACAACCGCGGTTCGGCGATGGTGCTTTGCGCGAAAATTTGCCCCAGATCGCCATAGACGTTTTTCACCCCGTGCTTGGCGGGGATTTCCGCTAGATCCGTCACCCAATCGATACGGCCGGTTTTCTCGAACTGCTCCCAGCCCACCGGCCACGCGCCGCCGGTATAGCGGAATCCGGAGTGATAGATCACGAAATTAAGCTGCGGGAAATCCTTCGCCGCCTTGGCCACGTCATTCACGTTGGCGTGTTTCAACAAATCCGGAAAATTCTTGGTGGTCGCGGGCGGAAACAAGCCCTTGTGAATACACACATTGGCGAGACTCGGCGTGGTCTTGCTCCATTTCACCAGCCGCTCGTAGAACGGATACAGCAATTTTTCGTCGTCAAGATGCCACGGGTGCTTGGACAAATGTTTGTTGGTGTTATCACCCACGGTGTAACCCTTGTACGAATCGGGTTTCAGCGTTTCGTAATCCTTGTCGACTTTTTCCAGCCAGCCCGGCGTGCCGGGCATGAAGATCGCGTGCGAGAACATGCGCTTGGAACCGGCTTTTTTGTTCACGTCGGCGCGCGTCGAGGCCTTCATTTCATTGGTGAGGAACCAGTCGCGCGGGTCTTCCGAACCCGAGCCGGAGATCAGCGCCACCTTGGTGTCGCTGTCCATGTAAATCTCTTTGAAGTAATTCGCGAACTTCAAATCATCCAGCGTTTGCGGCTTGCCCACCAGCGCCGGGTTCCACGACGCCTTGCCCACCGCTTCGCGCGAGTTCACAAAATTTTTCAAGCGCGTGTCGTCGCGCAGGTAGTGCGTGTGCATGTCCATGATGAACTGGCCCTTCAACGCATTGGCGCGTTCATTGGCCATCTCGGGCGTGGCGGCCTCGGCGCGGCTTACCGCGTACATCGGGCCGAACGTTTCGTTCATCGCCACGAACGCGGCGGCCATGCCGGCGGCGCCCTGGAAAAACGTGCGGCGCGATACGCCCTGTTTTTTCGCCAGCTCACTGCCGATTTTTTTCACGCGCGCTTCGAACTCGCGCTGCTTGGACGATTGCGCGCCGGGCACGAATTCATCGCTCGATACCGGCTGCGTGGGAATCGGCGAGCGGAATTTCGCGGTTTCCGCTGGCACTAACCTTGCAATTTCATCGGGTGACATCATGATGGAGCTCCTTTTTAGGTGAAGTTCAAAAATGTGGGCGTCGGTTTGTTGGCATCGCCTGACGCGCGGCTGGCGTTAGGATGACGATATTTTAGGGCAAGGCTATCGCCACGCACAAACCAATCGTAGGTATTTGTTTTTAAACAATATTTATACATTCCGTCATCAATCCGCCTTGGCGCCGGAATCCCGCACTACCTTGCTCCACTTGGGAATTTCGCTGCGCAGGAAAGCAGCAAATTCTTCCGGCTTGCCGCCGCGCGCTTCGACCCCTTGCGTGGCGAGACGCTCTTTTAACTCGCTGGTGGCCAGCACGGCATTGAATTCGTTGTTGATTCTTGCCATCACCGGCACGGGCGTCGCGGCGGGCACCACGATGCCGTGCCACGTCAGCGCTTCAAAACCGGCGATGCCTTCGGCGACGGTCGGCAATTCGGGCACGGAGGGCGAGCGTTGCGCCGAGGTGACGGCCAGCGCGCGCAGTCGCCCGGAACGCGCATGCGGAATCACCGACGCCGCCGTGGCAAACATGAAATGCACATGCCCGCTCATCAGATCGATCACCGCTGGTCCACCGCCCTTGTACGGGATGTGCTGATAGCTCAACTTCGCCAGCCCCTTGAATAATTCGCCGGCCAGATGCCCGGCGGTGCCGGTGCCCGACGAGGCGTAGTTCAACTGGCCGGGCCGCGCGCGTGCAAGCGCCACCAGTTCTTTCACGTTGCTCACCGGCAACGACGGATGCGTCACCAGCACGCTCGGTTGTGTCGCGATCAGCACCACAGTGGCAAAATCACGCAGTGCGTCAAACGGCATTTTTGGATACAGCGCTTGATTGGTGGCGAGAATACCGTTGTTGCCGAGAAACCAGGTGTGGCCGTCGGGGGGCGAGCGCGCGACAATTTCGCCGGCGATGTTGCCGCCGGCGCCGGGGCGGTTGTCGATGACGATCTGTTGCCCCAGCCGCGTGGTCAGCGGCGCCACCAGCAGGCGCGCAACGGCGTCGCTGGCGCCGCCGGGGGGATAGCCGAGAATGAAGCGTATGGGCTTGCTGGGGTAAGGTGCATCGGCGGCGTGGGCAACATGAGCATTAGGGGCGCT
>CAMDDY010000020.1 GCA_945893125.1 Bordetella parapertussis | reverse complement strand
CGCTTAAATAGAGATCGTTCAGCGGCCAAACAGCCCCTTGAGGCCTTTAATCATGCTGCCCGGATCTGTTCCGCCGGCAGCGGGCTTCTGCGCGGGAGCCGGCGCAAGATCGCTCGCGCTCCCCCCCCCTTCAGTGGTCAATGCCCTCGCGCCGGGCACGGAGGCCGGGGCCGCCCCGCGTACGGGCGCCGCCGTGCCAGCAGCCACCGGCGTTATCTCGGGCTCAATGCCCGCCGGCAATTTATCCATGCGCGGTGTCAGCAGGTCGCCCAGTTTGCCCAGCCGATCAGTCGGCCCAGGATGCGAGCCGAATAAATCCACCACGGAAGGGTCGCTGGAACCGCGCGCACTCAACTTGTGCAACACCTCGGCCAGACCAAAGGCGTTGTAGCCCGCGCGCGCGGCGAGGATGACGCCCACCGCATCGGCTTCGTATTCAGATTCCTTATCCAAGCCGCTGATGAACAAATTCTTGAAAAAATCCAGGGCCGCCTTGCCCAACTGGTTGCCGCCGCCCCGCGCCGCCACAAGATTTGCCCCCGCCGACACCAGCCGTTGCTTTTGCATCACGCCGATGTGATGTTTTTTCACCACGTGCGCGATTTCGTGGCCCAGCACGCCCGCGAGCTGCGCCTCGTTATCCAGCATGTCGTACAAACCGCGCGTAATCAGTATGGTGCCGCCGGGCATCGCCATCGCATTGACGTTGCCGGCGTTGGCCACACCGAAGCGCCACGGGATGTCGGGCCGCTCGCTTTGCGAAGCAACCCAGCGTCCCACGCGATTGACATAGGCCTGCACGTTGGCGTCATCCACCAACTGAATTTGCCCAAGCAAGCGCCCCGCAAGGTCGCGGCCAATACTGATTTCTTCTTTTTCGCTGATACCCGTGGTTGCACTGGCGATATCCTTGCCGGCACTAAACAGGTTGCCAAGATCAAGGCTGCGCTGCGCCTGCGCTGCGCCGCGCCGCACCACGTCAACGTTGCAGCCAGCAGCAGTAGTTTCAACTGTTTCATTTTCGCCTCCATCTAATAGGCTACAGTCGATGCCGACAAACCTTTACCACTCGCGAACGACTGACCATCGTCCTTGGAGACGGCATAACCATCCAGCAGGGCGAGTTGCTCCGTGCTGGCAGTACCGCCGTCACCCAATGCAGTGCCGATAGTTTCCTTGTCAAATCCTCTGACGCCCAGTGTCGAAGTGCCGCTAACCTGCTGCCGCTTGCCGAAAATCCCGCCCAGCGACGCGCCGCCTGAAGACGCGCCGCCGCTGCCAAAACTGATATCGGTGGTTAACGCCCATCCAGTTGCTTGCGGCGTTTTAATATTGAGCCACGGCCCTTGCTTGCCGCTGGCGTCGCCGGTTGTTCCTTGCTTGATCTGCGCTGCCGGCGCCGCGTCAAAGCGTGGCTCCGAACGCAGCGCGGCGTCCTTGGTAAACGTGACAGGTTCCGCGGCAACACCTCCGGCGACAAAAAAACTGGCGGCGGTTGCGGCCAGAACCATGATTCGGCGTAATGAACTCATAACAGCCTCGGCTAACGGATTGATCCGACAAGATTATATAATGTGCCGCCATCCCGCAAGCAACATTCTGGTGACATCCCTTCGATATGAATCCCGCCAAGCGTCGCGCCATTTTTGAGCGCTTTCACGCCGCCAATCCGGAACCGCGCGGCGAATTGCACTTTAACAACCCTTTTGAGCTGCTTATCGCGGTGATTTTATCGGCCCAAGCCACCGACAAAAGCGTCAACCTCGCCACCGACGCACTCTATCCACGCGCCAACACGCCGCAGGCCATACTGAAATTGGGACAAAAAGGGCTGGAGCGCTACGTCAAATCCATCGGGTTGTACCGCACCAAGGCGAAAAACATCCTCGCCACCTGCAAACTATTGATTGAAAACCACGGCGGTGAAGTCCCCCGCACGCGCGAGGCGCTGGCAGCGCTGCCCGGCGTGGGCCGCAAAACCGCCAACGTGGTGCTCAACATCGCGTTCGGCGAACCGACCATCGCGGTCGATACGCATCTGTTTCGCATCGGCAACCGCACCGGTATCGCGCCGGGCAAGACGCCGCTGGAAGTGGAAGAGCGTTTGCTGAAGTTTGTGCCGCCGGAATTCATGCTGCACGCGCACCACTGGCTGATTCTGCATGGGCGCTACGTGTGTATGGCACGCAATCCCAAGTGTGGGGAGTGCCTGATACGGGAATTGTGCGAGTGGAGCGGAAAGACTAAAAGCAGTGCTGATGTTTGAGTGTTGAGTGTTGAGTTTTTAGGGTTGAGTTAACCCCGATCCTGCGGCACAGTAATACTCAAAACCTCACTCACCACTAAACACTCAACACTTCACCACCAGACTCCAATCACTCACTTAAAAGTAACCAGTCCCGGTTGCGACGAAAAGTAAGCCGCCAGATCTTCCATGTCGCGCTGCGACAGGTTGGCGCCCATCGGCGCCATGATCGGGTTTTTGCGCGTGCCGGCTTTGTAGCCTTGCATCGACTTGACCAGATAATCGGCGTTTTGCCCGGCAAGTTTGGGGAAATCGGCGGAAGCGCTGTTGCCGTCCGCGCCATGACAAGCCGTGCAGGTCTTGGCTTTTTCTTTACCTGCGGCTGCATTGCCTGCAAATACATGGGAATTGCCGCTCACCATCAAAACCGCGCCGCACACCATCATCGTGATATTTTTCATTTTCGCCGTCCTTACTTCGCCGCAACTTTGCTGGGTCCCGCGCCGTAGTACGCCGCGATATCCGCCATGTCTTTATCAGACAGCGTCGCGGCAATCCCTTTCATGCTCGGATGATTGCGGTCGCCGGATTTATAGGCTTGCAACGCCTTGACGATATACGCCGGATGCTGGCCGCCGATTTTGGGCACGCTATACACTTCGGGGAAAGCGGTTTTGTAGCCCTCGATGCCGTGGCAACCGGCACACATGGAAATTTTCCTGGCGCCTGCCGCGGCATCCCCCGCCGGCGTTTGTGCCGATGCCGGTATGCTCATAACCATTGCCATCGCAGCCGCCATCCCAAATATTGCGCACAGTTTCATAGTCGTGATCTCTGCCCTGATTTCCGTTATTGGTGATGTATTTAGGGTGAATCTTTGCGGCGGAATTATACCCGAAAATCCGCTTTCGTTGCCGTGCCCGGCGCTATCGCCCATAATGGAAAAATCATGCACGCAGGCGCTCCGGATGCCATGCCACACTCCACTTTCCAGCAGATAATGCCTTGAACCCGTCTTATCCGCCGCGGTATCCGCATTGGTTGCCGCGCCTGCTCCCTTTCCTGCGCTGGTGGCCGATGGTCAACCGCGACAGCCTGCGCGCGGACGGCATGGCGGCGCTGGCCGGCGCGGTTATCGTGCTGCCGCAGGGTGTGGCGTTCGCCACCCTGGCCGGCCTGCCGCCGCAATACGGGTTGTACGCGGCGATGGTGCCGGCGATCATCGCGGCACTGTTCGGCTCGAGCTGGCAACTGGTATCCGGCCCCACCAACGTGATTTCAATTTTTCTCTTCGCCAGCCTGAGCGTCCTGGCCGAGCCCTCCAGCAGCGAATACATCAAGCTCGCCCTCACCGTCGCTTTTCTCGTCGGCGTCATGCAACTGGCGATGGGACTCGCGCGCATGGGCGCGCTGGTGAACTTTATTTCGCACACCGTGGTGATCAGTTTTACCATGGGCGCGGCGTGCCTGATTTTCGCCGCGCAACTGAAGAATTTTTTCGGCATGGACATCCAGCGCGGACTGTCGTTTCTGGATACGCTGCACACCTTCGCAACCCAAGTGCTGACCCTGAATTTGTATGTCACTGCGGTGGGCGCGACGACGCTGCTCGCGGGCATTTTCACCCGCCGGCGGTTTCCGAAATTTCCCTACATGATTTCCGCCATGCTGGCGGGCAGCGTGGTGGCGTTCCTGCTCAATTTGATTTTCGGCGCGGCGCGCACCGGCATTACGATGGTGGGCGACCTGCCCGGCAGCCTGCCGCAACTGTCGCATCCCGATATGTCGCCCGACACCCTGAAAAAAACCCTGCCGGTGGCGTTCGCCGTGATGATTCTGGCGCTGACCGAAGCCGTTTCGATTGCGCGCGCCATCGCCGCCCGAACCGGCCAGCACATCGACAGCAACCAGGAATTCATCGGGCAAGGCTTATCGAACATTGCGGGTTCGTTTTTCTCCGGTTACGCCAGCAGCGGCTCGTTTAACCGCAGCGGCGCCAACTTCGAGGCCGGTGCGCGCACACCGCTCGCCGCCGTGGGTTCCGCGCTGATCCTGATATTTTTGCTGCTGGTGGTGGGGCCGCTGTCGAACCATCTGCCGCTGGCGGTGATGGGCGCGATTCTGTTCATGGTGGCGTACGGCTTGATCGACATACCGCAAATTCGTACCATATTGCGCACCAGCCGCCGCGAAACCGTGGTGATGCTGGTCACGTTTCTCTCGGCGCTGCTGGTGCATCTGGAATTCGCGATTTACGCCGGCGTGCTGCTGTCACTGATTTTATATCTGATGCAAACCTCGCACCCGCGCATCCTCGACGTGAAGCCCGATCCGCAACCCGGCAGCTACCATTTCACCGCCGACACCAATCTACCGGATTGCCCGCAGGTCAAGATGCTGCGCATCAACGGTGAGGCGTTCTTCGGCGCGGTCGATCACATTCAAACGAATATCGAACAAGTCGATGAACAAATGCCCACGCAAAAGCATTTGCTCATCGTCGCCAGCGGCATCAACTTTGTCGATATCGCCGGTGCGGAACTGCTCACGCATGAGGCGCAGCGGCGGCGGCGCATGGGCGGCGGACTGTATTTTTATCGCATGAAAGATTCGGCACGCCATTTTCTCGAGCGCGGCGGTTATCTCGACACCATCGGACGGGAAAACGTGTTCGACGTGCGTGATATCCCGATGGATGCCATCTATCCGAAACTCGATACCACGATTTGCCAGACCTGCCAGTTGCGCATCTTCAATCAATGCAAAACCGTTTTACCCGACGGCACGCCACGCGAAGCGCCGCGAGATCCGCCGCCGGAAATTTTGACGCTGACGCCTTCGCCGTAGTGCCGCTTATCCATGGCCAATCGACTCAGCAAAATTTACACGCGCACCGGCGACCAGGGTGAAACCGGGCTCGCCGACGGTTCACGCGTGGCGAAGGACGCGCCGCGCATCGAAGCGATGGGCGCCATCGACGAATTGAATAGCAGCATCGGCGTGTTACTCGCCGAAGCCATGCCCGATGAGCTGCGCGCGTGCCTCGCCAATGTGCAAAACGATTTGTTCGATCTGGGCGGCGAGTTGAGCGTGCCCGGACACGCTATCCTGACGGATGCTCACGTTACCCATCTTGAAGCCGCGCTGGATAAATTCAACGCCGCGTTACCGGCGTTGAAAGATTTTATTCTGCCCGGCGGCTCGCGTGCCGCCGCGCTGGCGCATGTCGCGCGCACCGTATGCCGCCGCGCCGAGCGGCGTGTGATTACGCTGGCCCGCAGCCCGCGCGAAACCGTGCCCGCGCTCGCCTGCCCTTATCTCAACCGATTGTCGGATTTGTTGTTTGTCGCGAGCCGGGTGTTGAATCGCTGGGGTAATGTCAGCGGCGGCGGCGACGTGCTGTGGCAACCCGGCAAGAATCGTACGTAATTGTTTACAGTAGTTCCGTATCCTCGTGTGCGTACGCCGGGGAACACGCACAGATAATTTTCAACGCCACCTCGCCCACGCACTCGATGCAATGCGCGGTCTGCGGCGCGATGCAGATCGTATCGCCCACCGCGACATCGAATTGCCGCGCGCCCAGCGTCATGCGGCCCGCGCCCTGCGTGATGTGATAAATCTCTTCAGTCACGTGGTGCTGGTGCAATTGCGTTTTGGCGCCCGGCGCGACGATGGCTTCGGCGAAACTCTGCGCGCGGTTGCCATGCGCGGCGTGCCGCGCGGGATGCATCAGCTCGCGGATGTACGAGCCGTCCTTGGTGCGGTAGGGCGTGATCGATGCGTAAACGGTTTTCATGGTGTGCGGCGGGTAAAATGCATGAATAGAACATTCTACGGCACATCATGAGCAAACTATTTCGTGTACTGGGCGTACTCGGCGGCATGGGCCCGCTGGCGACGGTGGATTTTCTGCAAAAACTGATCGAAGAAACGCCCGCCGACCGCGATCAGGATCACATCCCCGTGATCGCCTATTCGGTGCCGCAGATTCCCGACCGTCCATCCGCCATTATCGGCGCCGGCGAATCGCCGTTGCCGCATATGCTGACAGGCATCCGCACACTGAAAGCCGCCGGCGCGGACGTTGTCGCCATCGCCTGCAATACCGCGCACTACTGGTACGACGAACTGGTGCAACAAGGCGGCTTGCCAATTCTGCATATCGCCGATGCGGCCTGCGATGCGCTCGGCGAAAAATCGATGCAGCGCGCCGGATTGCTTGCCACGGAAGGTACGGTGGCGGCGGCGTTTTACCAATCGCGATTTGCCGCTCGCGGCATCGAGTGCCTGTTGAGCAGCGCCGAAGCGCAACGCACGCTGGTGCTGCCCGCCATCGAATGCGTCAAGCGCAACGATCTCGCGCGGGCGCACACCCTCGCCGTGCGGGCCGCGCGGCAACTGCTGGATCGCGGCGCGCAGCGCATAGTGATGGGCTGCACCGAAATTCCGCTGGCGATGGGGTATCAAACCTCGGATGTAAGCGCCCATTGCGTCGATGCCACGCGTGCGCTGGCGCGTGCCTGCGTGGCCTGGCGACGTGCCGGTTAAACCAACGCGTCATCCAGCGGACAAACCAGGCGTTTATCTCTCACGCTTGTTGCCCGGCATAAACCGGACAATTGTAAGTGTATGTTTTTAAACAACTATTTAATTAACGTCTGCTGGACAACACACAAGACATCAGCTAAATTTGCATCCACGGTGGAAACGTCGGCCACTACCCGCAAGAATCCTGTTCCCCAGTTCCAATAGTTACCCAACCCACGGAGTCATTTATGAAACGCATCACCCGTTTAGTAACCGCGTTGATCGCAGGCATGGCCTTTACCGGCACGGCCATCGCGCAGGACGGCGGCACCCTGAAAAAAATTCGCGACACCGGCGTAATCAAAATCGGCCATCGTGATGCATCGATTCCGTTTTCGTATCTCGACGACAAGCAGCAACCCATCGGCTTCGGTGTGGACCTCTGCCTGAAAATCGCCGATGCGATCAAAGCCAATCTGAAAATGCCCAACCTTAAAGTTGAGTTCGTGCCGGTGACATCGCAAACGCGCATCCCCATTTTGACCGGCGGCAACATCGACCTCGAATGCGGCTCCACCACCAACAGCATCGAACGCCAGAAGCAGGTGTCGTTTGCGCCGACGTATTTTGTCACCGGCACCAAAATCGTGGTGAAGAAAAGCTCCGGCATCAAAGGCTACGACGATCTAAAAGGCAAAACCGTGGTGTTCACCACCGGCACCACCAACGAACGCGCGATGAAAGCGTATAACGATGCGAAAAATCTCGGCATCAATTTCATTCCGTCAAAAGACCATGCCGAATCGTTCCTCGCCGTCGAAACCGGTCGTGCGGTGGCGTTCCCGATGGACGACATCCTGTTGTATAGCCTGGTCGCCAGCGCCAAAACGCCCGGCGATTACGTGGTACTCGGCGAATTCCTTTCCGATGACCCGTACGCGATCATGGTGCGCAAGGACGACGCCGAGTTCAAAAAACTCGTCGATACCACGGTCGGCAATATCTACAAGAGCGGTGAAATCAACAAGATTTACGCCAAGTGGTTCCAGTCTCAAATTCCACCCAAGGGCATCAACCTGAACTTCCCGATGTCCGACGGCTTGAAAGAAGCCTTCAAAAACCCGAATGACACCGGCGTCGGCGCCTGCGGCAAGATGAAGTGCTGATCAGCCAATAGCACCCTACGCACCATACAAAAAAGGGAACCTGCGGGTTCCCTTTTTGCTTATGTAGCCGGACATTCCGTGTTCATTCGCCGAATACCTCGCGCAATGATCCATTGCGTAGCCAACCGCCGCTTATCCGAATTTGCGGTAAAGTCGCGCCACCATGGATTTCAGCTTCCTAAGCCAACCCGCCTTCTCCGGCGGCGGCGTTTATCTCGACTGGGTTATTTCCGGCATCAAGTGGACCTTGCTGGTGTCGATCCTCGCGTGGATTATCGCCTTCAGCGTGGGCTCGGTACTCGGCGTGTTGCGCACCACGCCGCTGGCGTGGCTGCGCGTGCCCGCCACGGTGTATGTCGAAGTGTTCCGCAATATTCCCGTGCTGGTGCAGATGTTCATCTGGTATTTCGTGCTGCCGGAAATCGTGCCGCTGGCGGCGGGCGACTGGTTAAAAACCAAGATGCCCATGCCGGAATTCTGCAACGCGGTGTTGTGCCTCGGTTTTTACACCGCTTCGCGCGTGGCGGAGCAGGTGCGCGCCGGCATTCAGTCCATCCCCAAGGGCCAAACCCACGCCGCGCTGGCGATGGGGCTGACACTGCCGCAAACCTACCGCCATGTGCTGCTGCCGATGAGCTACCGCATCATCATCCCGCCGATGACCACCGAATTTCTCAGCATCTTCAAAAATTCGTCCATCGCTTTGACCATCGGCGTGCTGGAACTCACCGCGCAAGTGCGGCAGATTTCCGAATACACCTTTCGCACGTTTGAAATTTTCACCATCGCCACCATCGTCTATGCGCTGATTACGCTCACCGTGACATTCTCGATGCGCTGGCTGGAAAATAGAACGCGCGTGCCGGGATACGTCGGCGGGAGCGGTAAATAGGCATGTTCACCGGCTTTGACTTCGAGGTTATCCAGCGCTCGCTGCCCTACCTGTGGCAGGGCATGCAGTTCTCGCTGGGCCTCACGTTGCTCGCGATGCTCGGCGGCATTTTTCTCGGCACCCTGCTGGCGCTGATGCGCCTGTCGCCATTCAGGATCATCAGCTATCCGGCGGGCGCGTATGTCAATTTGGTGCGCTCGATTCCGTTGATACTGGTGATTTTCTGGTTTTATTTTTTAATTCCAATTGCGATGAAAAAACTCACCGGCAATCCATACGCCTCCGGCATCGGGCCGTTCTACTCGGCGTTGATCGCGTTCACACTGTTCGAGGCCGCGTATTACTGCGAGATCATCCGTGCGGGCATCCAGAGCGTGCCGCGCGGGCAAGTCAGTGCCGGCTACGCGTTGGGCCTGACCTACTGGCAAGCCATGTCGCGCGTGGTGCTGCCACAGGCGTTTCGCAACATGATTCCCATTCTGCTCACCACCAGCATCATTTTGTTTCAGGATACCTCGCTGGTGTATGTGGTCGGGCTGACGGATTTCATGGGCGCCGCGGGCAAAATCGCGCGCCGCGACGGGCGGCTGGTGGAAATGTATTTGTTCGCCGCGCTGGTGTATTTCATCATCTGTTATTCGGGATCGTATTTCGTTAAACGGCTGCAGGCACGTTACAACGTGGGAAGGTAAAGGATCAACGCCATGATCGAAATGAAAAACGTCAGCAAGTGGTACGACAAGTTCCAGGTGCTGAAGAACTGCACCACGCGCGTGGACGAAGGTCAAGTCGTCGTGGTATGCGGTCCGTCGGGTTCCGGCAAATCCACGCTGATCAAATGCGTCAACGCACTGGAGCCCTTTCAACAGGGTGAAATCACCGTCGGCGGCATTTCGGTGGGTGCGCCCGGCACCGATCTGCCCAACCTGCGCTCGCACATCGGCATGGTGTTCCAGAATTTCGAACTGTTCCCGCACATGAAAGTCATCGACAACATTAATCTCGCGCAGATCAAGGTACTCAAACGTTCACCGGATGCGGCCCGGGAGAAATCAATGTCGCTATTGAAGCGCGTCGGCCTTGAAGCGCACGCCGAGAAACATCCCGGCCAACTCTCCGGCGGCCAACAGCAGCGCGTGGCCATCGCGCGCGCGCTGGCGATGGACCCGCTCGCCATGCTGTTCGACGAGCCGACCTCGGCACTGGATCCGGAAATGATTAACGAAGTACTCGACGTGATGACCGAACTCGCCAAGGAAGGCATGACCATGATGGTGGTCACGCATGAGATGGGTTTTGCGAGCAGGGTCGCGCATCGCGTGGTATTCATGGATGCCGGCGAAATCGTCGAAGACGCCAACAAGGAAGATTTCTTCGGCAAGCCGCGCTCGGAGCGTGCGCAGCATTTTTTGTCGAAGATACTCCACCATTGAGGCAGTGCTGAATTTTTAGTGTTTAGTTTTGAGTTATTGTCTCGTGGCATGCTGCGCGGATTGCTTAGGCATGCAATACTCGCAACCCTTGAACTCAACACTAAACACTCAAAACTAAACACTTATGTTCCGATACACTGCCATTGCCGCCTCGACCGCGGTATTACTGGTGGTCGCGACTACCCACGCCGCCGAGCCCGCCGCAAGCTACCCCTCCAAACCCGTGCGCGCCATCGTCGGCTACGCCCCCGGCGGCGGCAGCGACATCATGGGGCGCATCATGGCGCAGGAACTTTCCAAGGCGTTTGGCCAGCAAATGATTACCGAGAATCGCGCCGGCGCGGCGCAAAACATCGCCGCCGAGTTCATCGCGAAATCACCCGCTGATGGCTACACTTTGTTCATGAGCTCGGCGGCGCTCGGCATCAACATCAGCCTGTATCCAAAACTCAATTATCACCCGGTGAAAGATTTCGCGCCGGCGGCCTTGTTTGCGATCAGCCCGAATCTGTTGCTTACACATCCATCATTGCCGCCGAAATCGGTGAAGGAATTTATTGCCTTCGCCAAGCAGTTTCCCGGCAAACTCAATTATTCGTCGTCGGGCAGCGGCAGCACGCAACACCTGTCGGGTGAAATGCTCAAAGTGATGACCGGGATCGGCATTGTGCATATCCCGTATCGCGGCACCGCGCCGTCGATGGTGGCGCTGCTGTCGGGCGAAGTGGAATTTTCGCTGTCCAACATTCCGGCGGCGTTGACGTATGTGCAAAGCGGCCGCTTGCGCGCGCTCGCAATCACCAGCGCCAAACGCTCGGCGCTACTGCCGAATCTGCCGACGATGAATGAAGCCGGCGTGCCGAAGTTCGAGACTTCCACCTGGTACGGCCTGCTCGCCCCCGCCGCCACGCCGCGCGACATCGTGATGAAACTCAATGGCGCGGTGAATACTGTTGTGCGCAACCCCGAATTCAACAAACGCCTCGCGCAACTCGGCGCGGATCCGGTGGCCGAATCGCCGGAGTATTTTGCGAAATTTCTGCAAGCGGAAATCGAACGCTGGGCACCGGTGGTGAAGGCTTCGGGCGCGAAGCCGGAGTAACCATCATAGGGTACGTAGGATGGGTGAAGCGCAGCGTAACCCATCACAAACGCACCGGCGAAAAGCGAGCCTGGGATGTGATGGGTTTCACCCATCCTACGGTTACTGCCGCTGTTTATTGAGCAACACCTTTCCGGCACGCGCACCCGTGCCCTTGCCATCCGCCCACACCAACTCGCCATTGACGATCACGGTAGCGATACCCTTCGCCGGCTCGGTTGAATTTTTAAAATCCGCCGCGTCGATCACGATGGCCGCATCAAACAACGTGATGTCCGCATACGCACCCACCTGCAGCATGCCGCGCCCCGTCAAACCAAATTTCTTCGCCGGCAGCCCCGTCATTTTATAAACTGCGGTTTCCAGTGAAAACAATTTGAGATCACGGCAGTAGTGGCCGAGCACGCGCGGAAACGTGCCCCACAGCCGCGGGTGCGGCTTGGCGTCGTGCGGCAGGCCGTCGGAGCCGATCATGGTTTCGTCGAACGCCAGAATGCGTTGCACGTCTTTTTCATCGAGCATGAAATAGATCGCGCCGGCGGGTTTTAGTTTTTCCACCGCCTCGGCCTGACTCACGCCCATCCGCCGCGCGACTTCATCGAGATCAACGCCGGAGAATTCCGGATGCGGCTTCGACCAGGTGATGATGATGCGTGAGGATTGCGCCAGCCGGTCATCGCGCAGCACAGTGGATGAAGCGATATACGGGTAACAATCGAGGCACACCGGCTGTTCGCGCATGCGCTGTTCGATCAGCGCCAGCGTTTCCGCCGAACGGCCATGGTTGCGCATGCCCACCGTTTTGTGATGCGAGATCACCACCGGCACATTCAGCGCGCGGCCGATGGCGCAGGTTTCCTCGATGGATTCGATCACCTGATCGTCTTCGTTGCGCATGTGCGTGACATATAGGCCGCCGAATTCGGTCAGCGGACGACACACTTCGATGATTTCTTCGGTGGGCGCGCTGGCCGCCGGCGGATAAGCGGTGCCGGTGGATACACCGATGGCCCCCGACGCCAGCGATTCGCGCGCCATCTCCCGCATTTTCGCGATCTCGGCTTTGGTCGCCGCGCGGTCAAGCTTATCCATCACCGCCACACGAAACGTGGTATGGCCCACCAGGCACGCGGCGTTGATGGCGGCAGGCGTGGCAGAAAGTTCCTCGCGATACGCGCCGAACGACGGAAAACGAAACCAGCCGCCCTCGTTATCCAGCAAATCCAGCGGTGGAATGATCACCCCCGTTCCCGGCGTAACACCCGCACGCGGCCCCGGCGAATGCGCGAGACTGATACCGCAATTGCCGGCGATCACCGTAGTCACACCCTGGCTCACCTTCGGCGTCATCGCCGGATCGGAAAACAACATGCGGTCATCGTGGGTGTGTACATCGATGAAGCCCGGTGCGGCAATGTGGCCGGTGGCGTCTATTTCACGCTCGGCGCCGTCGGCTTTCAACGACCCGATAGCCGCGATTTTTCCAGCACGCACGCCGATGTCGCCCTGAATGCGCGGCGCGCGCGTGCCGTCGATGATGGTGGCGTTGCGGATGATGAGGTCGTAGTGCTGAGTCGTCATGGTCGCCTTCCAGATTGAGCAGATTGGGTAGCGTGCGCTGCGCGCACGATCAACCGGCAACGCCAAGCATGCGGTAAATGTAAATCCCGCTGTTCGTGCGCACGGCGCACGCTACAACCCCATTACGCATCACATCGGGCGATCAAGGCGGAAATAACGTAACTATATGTTTTTATTGATATTTTATTCCTCACTTAATTCTCGCTTACTTCTCGCACACCCGCCCCATCAAGCCGCGCAAAAACGCCTCGCTCTGCGCGATCTGTTCCAGCGCCACAAACTCATTCGGCTTGTGCGCCTGCTCAATAGAACCCGGCCCGCAAATCACCGTGGGTATGCCTGCCTGCTGAAACTGCGAACCCTCGGTGCCGTACGACACCTTTCCGGTTTCAGTGTTGCCCGACAGCGCCTGCGCCAGCGCCACCACTTCGGTCTCCGCGCTGTTATCCAGCGCGGGTATTTGCGACATCAACTGGATATTAAAGCCCGCATCCTTGAACACCGCCTGCATTTCAGGCTCCAGCGTTTGCGCCACATACGATTTAAATTCCGCGAACAGTTTTTCCGGATCATCGCCGGGCAGATGACGAAACTCGAAATCAAAGGTGCATTCATGCGGCACGATATTGAGCGCCGTGCCGCCGCGCAACACGCCGGTATGCACGGTTGTATGCGCGACATCGAAGCCACGATCATACGGCCCGCTGTCGCGATGGCGCCGCGCCATGCGCTTCAAATACGCCACCGCTTCCGCCGCCGCCTCCACCGCGTTGACACCGCTGGGCGCGTAACCTGAGTGCGCTGCCAACCCGCGCACCACCGCGCGGTAACTTTTTTTACCCTTGTGCGCAATCACCGGCTTCATCAGTGTCGGCTCGCCCACAATGCACGACTGCGGCTTGATGCCCGCCGCCGTGAGATCGTGAATCATGCGGCCCACCCCGAGACAGCCGACTTCCTCGTCGTAACTGAACGCCAGATGAATCGGCGACCTCAAGCCGCGTTGCGTGAATTCCGGCAACAAGGCGAGCACCACCGCGATGAAACTTTTCATGTCGGAGGTGCCGCGGCCGTAGAGTTTGCCCTCACGCTCGATCACGGTAAACGGATCGGTGTCCCACGCCTGGCCCTGCACCGGCACCACGTCGGTGTGTCCACTCAAAACCACACCCCCGTCCGTGCGCGGCCCCAGGGTCGCGAACAAGTTGGCCTTGCGCTTATCATCATCAAACGTCAGGCGAATATCCGCGTCGAGCGGCTTCAGATACTCGCGCACGAAATCGATCAAATCAAGATTGGATTCACGGCTCACGGTGGGAAAGCCGACCAGCTTGCGGATCATCTCCACGCTGCGCACGCTGGTTGTCGAGACTGTCATGCTGTAACTCCAATTCTTAAAGAAGCAGGATAGAAGCCGCCCGGCGCACTGTCAATCCGCATTAAATCCGGTATGCTCCGCACACCCGTTTTTTGGAGCCCTGCCATGAAGCATCTGTTATCCGCCGTCTTACTCGCCTGGGTCTTTGCCGTTCACGCAAACGCCGCCGACATCAGCATTGCGCTCGGCTCGGATGTCACATCGATAGACCCGCACTATCACAACCTCACGCCCAACAATAATGTGGCGGAGCATATCTTCGAGACGCTGGTGACCAAGGACGCGCGCTCGAAGTTAAAGCCCGCGCTCGCCGAATCGTGGCGCGCGGTGGACGATCTCACGTGGGAATTCAAATTGCGCAAGGGCGTGAAGTTTCATGACGGCGGCGACTTCACCGCACAGGATGTGGTGTTTTCCCTCGACCGCGTACCCAATGTACCGGGGAGCCCCTCGTCTTTTGTGACCTATAGCAAACAGATCACCGAAAAGATCGTCGTTGATCCGTACACCCTCCGCTTCAAAACGGCGACGCCGTATCCGCTGATGCCCAACGACATGAGCACGATATTTATTTTGTCGGCGCGCTCCGCTAAAGGTGCTGCGACGGAGGATTTCAACAGCGGCAAAGCCGCCATCGGCACCGGCGCGTTCAAGTTTGTACGCTACGCCAAGGGCGACCGCATCGAGCTGGCGCGCAACGATGCCTATTGGGGGCCCAAAGCCGCATGGGACAAAGCCACGCTGCGCATCATCACCGCCGATCCCTCACGCGTGGCGGCGCTCTTGGCGGGCGACGTGCGCGCCATCGAAAACGTGCCCACGGCCGACATTGCACGCATAGCCAAGAGCAGTGATCTCACACTGTATCGCACGGTGTCGCACCGGCTGATGTATCTGCATCTCGATAGCAACCGCGACCGCTCGCCGTTTGTCACCGCCAAAGACGGCAAGCCGCTGGATAAAAACCCGCTGAAAGACGTGCGCGTGCGCCGCGCCATTTCCAAGGCCATCAACCGTCAGGCGCTGGTGGAGCGTGTAATGGAAGGTGCGGCCGTCACCACCGGGCAACTGATGCCCGAGGGCATGTTCGGCTACACCAGCGCGCTAAAGCCTGAGCCGTATGATGTGGATGGCGCAAAAAAACTGCTCGCCGAAGCCGGCTATCCCGATGGCTTCGCCATGACGCTGCACGCGCCCAACGACCGTTACGTCAACGACGAACAAATCGCGCAGGCGATCGCGCAACTGCTGGCGCGCGCGGGCATCAATACGCGCGTGGAAGCCATGCCATCGAGCGTGTATTTCTCGCGTGCGAGCAAGCTCGAATTCAGCTTCATGCTGGTGGGTTGGGCGGCGGATACCGCCGAGTCGTCATCGCCGTTAAAAGCGCTGCTCGCGACCTTTAACAAGGAAAAAGGCCTGGGCGCCACCAATCGCGGCCGTTACTCCAATGCGAAAATGGATGACGTACTGACCCAGGCGCTGGCCATCGTCGATGACACCAAGCGCGAGCGCATGCTGCAACAAGCCACTGAAATCGCCATCAGCGACCTCGGCATTATTCCGCTGTATCACCAGCACAATCTGTGGGCGGTGCGCAAAGGCATCACCTATGCGCCGCGCACGGATGAGCGCACGCTGGCGCATGAGTTTAGACAGCCGTGAGGCGTGGGGAGTCCGGCGTGAGGAGTAAATCGTCTTGTTGAACCGTATCGCCGCTTTGCTATTGCTTTGTGGTTCGCTTGCGAACGCCGCCGATTTGCGCATCGGCCTCTCCGCCGATGTGACGACGATGGACCCGCATTTTCTCGCATCGCAACCGAATCTGACGGTGGGCTACCATGTGTTCGACGCCCTCACGCACGTCGATGAAAAAGCGCGGCTGATTCCGGGCCTTGCAATCTCATGGCGCGCGGTGGACGCCACCACGTGGGAATTCAAGCTGCGACCGGGCGTGAAATTTCACGACGGTTCCGATCTCACCGCCGAAGACGTGCTGTTCTCGTTGGAGCGCCCACTCAACATCAAGGGCAGCCCCGGCGGATTCGCCGCGTACGTACGTGCCATCGTCGCCAAAGAAATCGTCGATAAGCTAACCATACGTTTGAAAACCGCCACGCCGTACGGCGCGCTGCCCGAAGATTTGAATTCGATCATGATCGTTTCCAAAAAACTCGCCGCCAATGCCGCGCCGGAAGATTTTGAATCGGGGCGCGCCACCATCGGCACCGGCCCGTACAAATTCGTGCGCTTCGCGCGCGGTGATCGCGTTGAGTACACGCGCAACGACAACTACTGGGGCGGTCGCCCGGCGTGGGACAAAGTCACGTTGCGCATCATGCCCACCGACCCGGTGCGCACCGCTGCGCTGCTCTCGGGCGAACTCGACGTGATCGAACACGTGCCGCCAGCCGATAGAGAAAAACTTATTAAAAACAAACAATTACGCATTGAACAGGTCGTATCCTGGCGCACCATTTTTTTGCACCTCGATCAATATCGCAATCAGCCGCCGCTGATGACAGATAACACGGGCAAGCCGCTGGCGAAAAACCCATTCATGGATGTGCGCGTGCGCCGCGCGATGTCAATGGCGATCAACCGCGCGGCCATTGCAGAACGCGTGATGGAAAAACTCGCGGTACCCGCCGCCAACCTCGTGTCGCCCGGCGTGTTCGGTCACAATCCGCAATTGAAACCCGAAGCCTATAACCCCGACGGCGCGAAAAAATTGCTGGCCGAAGCGGGCTACCCCAACGGCTTCATCGTCACGTTAAGCGGCCCCAACAACCGCTACATTAACGACGAGCAGGTGCTGCAAGCCGTGGCGCAAATGCTCTCGCGTATCGGCATCCAAACCAAAGTCGAAGCGCTGCCGCTGAATGCGTTTTTGGGCAAGGTGCGTAAAGAAGAAACGAGTTTCGCGATGCTGGGCTGGGGGTCATTCGCCGGCGATCTCGCACTGCGCTCGCTGCTCGCCACACCCAACACCGAACGCGCCTGGGGCGCGTGGAACTGGGGGCGATCCTCCAACGCGAAGCTCGATCAGTTGATCGGCCAGTCGCTCGCATCCGTGGACGCCAAGGCGCGTGAGGCGCTCGCGCGCGAGGCCATGGCGTTTGCCATGGAGAATGTGCCGGTGATTCCGCTGCACCATCAGATCGTCAGTTGGGCGATGCGCAGCGATATCACTTACACGCCGCGCACGGATGAGTTTTCGTTTGCGCATTTATTCAAACCCAAATAGTACCGGGTGCGGCATCCAGTCGATCGCTCCAGAGAAGAGGGCCGTATTGTTCGGAAGCAAATAACCTCGCCGCCACGATTACCCCAACAGGCACCCCTCTCTCGTACTCGGGATTCGGTACAGCAATCCATCGAGTAGTGGGTAGCCGAATACCGGGCGATAAAGGAGGAGGTCCCAAACACGCGAGCGTTGTGATTAGCTGCACTCACCGGCACCCTACGCGCGCCGAATACCTCGATCATATCGCTCTTTGCCAATTCACTTCGGCGCGAGTAGTCTCTCAAGATACGCGAACAATGGGAGAGTACATTTTGTCCGGCAAAACTATCGTCCTGATTGTTATGTGGTGCAGCCTTCTGGCGCTCGCACCCGCACATGGACAAAACACCTACGCACCGCCGCGCAACATCGATGACATACTCGCGGTCCTAGATCAATATAAACCGGATCGCAAAAAAGTCGAGGAACGCAAGAACAAGCTTACGGTGGCATTGCCGCAGACCAACGACAAGATGGCTCTGGCGCGCTTTCATTGGGATCGCGCTCGCATTGCCCGAGATTTAGGACTAGCTGGTCAAGCCCTTGTGGATTTCAGATTGGCGTACGAAGCATATCCTGATAATGACCCCAATCGAAACAGAATTATCGCTGAGACAGCATCGGCGGAGCGTGTGCGTGGAAATTTTAAGAATGCCTTGGACTATGCACAGCAACTCACAACCGCCCCTCAGCTTGTTTGGCGGTTTAACGGACATGGTGAGCTGGTGAATCTACAGCTCGCTATGGGAAACCTAGATGCCGCGCAAAACGAATTCAAGCGCATGGAAGCTGCATTTGAGTCTCTGCGGTTAGTTGATTATTGGAGTTATATACAATTCTCCCTAATCGGGCAGATTGAAGGTGCGAGAGGCCAATTGCTGATTGCACAAGGCAAATTCAAGGAAGCCGAAATTGCCTACCGCAAAGCGTGGGATGGTTACTCACGTTTCGTCGATCAAGTGGACTACCTTCGTTCTCAAATTGGCTATACCACTACACGAGTGGCGATTGAGCAAGCGCGTGACACAAGGGAGCGGTGGCTTGCTGGCAGTCTGGAAAAGCAAGGACGATTCTCCGAAGCGGAGATTCATATCCGCAATGTCTTGCGCAACTCACTATCGCGCTTCGGGAAATACCATTACTACACAGCGATCGTTGTCACTAACTTTTCATCCCTACTCATGGCGCAAGGACGATATGGTGAGGCTGCGAGCATGATATCGGCAGCTCTTGAAATTTATGCGTCCTCCGGCGCGCCTCCTGAATCCGATTTTACGCAATCCGCGCGTCGTAACTATGCTAGGACATTGGTTACTCAAAAGCGTTGGACTGATGCACTTGCGCAGTATGAGCAGACACGCGAAATCCGCAATAATAGTCCACAGTCTCGAGGTGGAAGTGGCGGTGAGCGCGATTGGGCGATTGCGCTGATCAAGACGGGCAAGGCCGCTGATGCGGTAGCAATGCTAGAACCAATTATTCACCGCAACGCGGAGCGGATGGGTGCCCAACATTATGCAACTGCAGAGTTGCGCGGCTTCTTAGGAATGGCATTGGCTCAATCCGAGCAAAAGGAACGCGCCATGCGGGAATTTGGCGAGGCAATCAAGGTTCTACTATCTGTCGGCGCATCAGAGAGTGCCGAGGAAAGTGTAATGCCAGCGCGTACACTGCGCCTTATTTGGATTATCGAAGCCTACCTAGACCTGCTCGCCGAATCAGCAGGCACTTCGGTGGAGGCCGCAGCCGAAGCCTTCCGCATCGCCGACATCGCGCGCGGTTCGCAGGTGCAGCGCGCACTCTCCGCCAGCGCCGCACGCGCAGCGATTGCCGACCCACGCTTGGCTGAAGTCGCGCGCGAGGAACAGGATACGGCCACCCGCTTGGGTGTGCTGATTTCGCTGCTGTCCCGCCTGCTGGCTTCACCTCCCGACCAGCAATTGCCCAAGGTCATCGCCAGCATTCATCAAGAAATCGAAACCCTGCGCGCCACCCGCGTAAGGCAGAAACAAGACCTCGAACGGCGCTTCCCCGACTACGCCAAACTGATCGACCCCAAGCCTGTTACGCTGGAGCAGACGCGCGCCGCCTTGCGGACGGGCGAGGCGCTCATCAGCATTTACGTGAGTGGGGGCAAGACCTACGTTTGGGCTGTTCCGCAACAGGGCATCCCCACGTTTGCGGTAGTGCCTTTGGGCGAGAAAGGTGTGACAGAGGCTGTTACGCAATTGCGTAAGGCATTGGATATCGGCAACACGGCGATTTCGCGCTTTCCAAGATTTGACACCGCGATAGCGCACCGTTTGTATAACGAGCTGCTCAAACCCGTGGAGGCCGGCTGGAAGGACGCAAGCAGCCTTGTCATCGTGCCGCACCGCGCGCTGGGGCAATTGCCGTTCAGCCTGCTGGTGACCGCACCCGCCGAAGTCGGTGCCGATACCGTGGCGCGATTCGACGGCTACCGCGCCGTGCCATGGCTATTGAGAAAAGCCGCCGTCACGCAATTGCCCTCGGTTAACGCGCTGACGACCTTGCGTGCATTACCAGCGGCTGCCGGAAACCGCCGGGAATTCATCGGCTTTGGCGACCCTTATTTCAGCAAGGCGCAGCACGCAGAAGCCGGATCGCCGGGAAACATTCCGGTCGCTGCGTTCAGCGCCAATCTGCGTAATCTCCGAATCGACACCGTAGCGCTGCCGATGACCAATGATTCCGGGGATACACCGGATAACACATTGCGCAATACGCCTAGCGTCGCCAATTCGTCCACGCTGGCACAACTGGCAAGGCTGCCGGAAACCGCCGATGAGATACGTGACATTGCACAGGCGCTGAAGGCAAATCCGAAAACAGACATATTCCTCGGCGTGCAAGCCAATGAGAAGAACGTCAAAAGCATGAACCTCGCCGACCGCAAGGTGATCGCGTTTGCGACACACGGCCTGGTGCCCGGCGATCTGAATGGACTCGAACAGCCCGCCTTGGCACTTACCGCGCCCGATGTTGCAGGGATCGACGGCGACGGGCTACTGACGATGGAAGAGATTCTCGCGCTGAAACTCAATGCGGACTGGGTGGTACTCTCCGCGTGCAACACAGGTTCCAGTGACGGCGCGGGCAGCGAAGCTGTGTCCGGTCTGGGACGCGCGTTCTTCTACGCCGGAGCAAGATCCCTGCTGGTCAGCAACTGGCCAGTAGAAACCGTCTCCGCACGGCTGCTGACCGCAGA
>CAMDDY010000019.1 GCA_945893125.1 Bordetella parapertussis | reverse complement strand
TCTGCAATCCGATGCTTCGCTCTACACAATTCTACAGATTCTGAGTTTGACTCTATTCGAGAAAACGCCATTGATTCAATTGCTTACGGAATACCCACTCGCGTCAGAGCAGATCGCCATGGCTAACCAATTGAATTTATTCGATTTATTACCGGACAGCAGTGGATAGCGATATCAAAGATACCCCCTCTCCCTATAAACGGGGCGAGGGATGTGGAAATATCGTAAATATATGTTTTTAAACACTATTTAAAGAATAAGGATTCGCCATGCCCAGTCCCGCCCGCGCCAAAAAAGGCAAGCCCCATCTGCACCGCGACAACCAACAATGGTTCTTCGACTGGATGGTGAAAGAAACCGGCAAGACGTTTCACTTCCAGCCCGATGGCCGCGGGCGCTTGCCCAAGAGCGTGCGCAGCCACGACATGATTTCCAAGCACGTGGGCATGGCGGCGAAAAAATCCGAGCGGTTGGCGCAGGCCGAGATGGAAGCCGGCCACAAGGAAACCGCGATGGAACTTTATTATTCGGCGGCACTGCAATACGCCGACGCGCAACACGTGGTGTTCGAGACCGGCGACGAGAAAAAATTTCTGCATGGCGGCGTGATTCGCTGTTACGACAAGGTGCGCGAGCTCGCGCCCTACAAGATTGAACACGTCGATGTGCCGTGGAACGGCACGGTGGTGTCGGGCAATCTGCACCTGGTGCCGGGCGATGGCCGCAGTGATGTACCCCGGCCGCTGATTTTTTACGTGCCCGGCTGCGATCAAACCAAGGAGGCCTGGCCGCACCCGTATTACAACCAGGCGCTGCAACGCGGCATGCATGTGTTTTCGTTCGACGGCCCCGGTCAGGGCGAAAGCAACCTGCGCGGTATTCGCCTCACCGATGACAACTACGAAGACGCCGCCGCCGCCGTCATCGAGGTGCTGATGAAGCGGAAAGAAGTCGATGCCAAAAAAATCGGCGTCTATGCACTCTCCTTCGGCTCGTTCTGGGGCATGCGCATCGCCGCGAAAAACCGCAACATCGCCGCCGCCGCGGCGCCTTGGGCGTCGTTCGTCGATAAATATTATCTGATGACCGAAGAGTCGCCGCGCTATAAACAACTGTTTGCCTACCTCACGCAATCATCAAACGAAGCCGAACTCGATGCGGTGTGGCAGAAGATGACCATGGACGGCCTGATGGACAAGATCACCTGCCCCACGCTGATCGTCGCCGGCGAATACGACCCGCGCGCGCCGGTGGACGAGGTGTATCGCGCGTTCGATGAAATGAAAGCCCCCGCCGAACTGTGGGTGCTGCCCGACCAGCATCACAATGGCTCGATCACGCAAAAAGGCCGCAGCTCCGTATGGGAGGCCGACATCCACGCCTTTGTGTGCGACTGGATGCGCGAACGCTTCGAAGGCAAACCGGTGAAACATCCAGGAAAATCGTTGTGGATTGATCCCGCCAGCGCGGGGCCGAATGCGCCGGGGGTTAGCTACAAGCGGCGGTGGTTTGATTGATGCGTGACGCCCCGTAACGCCGGGAATTTCCGCATCCAAGCAACCTTGAGCCATGGCCGACACACTGACGAAGGCGGAACGCAGCCACCGCATGTCGTTGGTGCGCGGCAAGGACACACGGCCCGAAATCCGCATTCGTCACGCGTTGCATCGGCTGGGGTACCGCTATCGGTTGCACGTGCGTTCCCTTCCCGGCACGCCGGATGTAGTATTTGCCTCGCGCAAAAAGGTTATTTTCGTCCACGGCTGTTTTTGGCATAGACATGCACTTGCACGGTGCAAGCTGGCAAGGCTTCCAAAAAGCCGACTGGCTTTCTGGAAAAACAAGCTCGGGGGCAACCGACTTCGGGACGAAAAAAACCAGCATCGTTTAAACCGGATGGGGTGGCGGTATCTGGTTGTGTGGGAATGCCAGTTGAACAATTTTCAGCGGGTTATGGATAGAATCACCCGATTTCTTGAAGAAGCGCAGGAATGAAAAACGAATGAACGCCATTGAATTATTTGCGGGCGCGGGGGGGCTGGGTCTTGGCACGGCACTCGCCGGATTCAAGCATCTTGCGGTGGTGGAATGGGACAAATGGGCTTGCGACACCATTCGGCAAAATCAGGTGAGGGGTTTTCCATTGGTGGCGGGCTGGCCCCTGATCGAAGGGGATGTGCGGGACTGGATCGCCGGTTTCTCTGAATCACGCTCCAACCCTGCGGTTGATCTCGTGGCGGGCGGGCCGCCCTGCCAGCCGTTTTCCATGGGCGGCAAACACAAGGCGCATCGGGACATGCGCGACATGTTCCCGCTGACCGTCGAAGTCATACGAAAACTCAAACCCCGCGCGTTCATTGTCGAGAACGTCAAGGGTCTGACGCGTCCTTCGTTTCACAATTACTACCAGTACATCCTTCTGCAACTCGAATTTCCAGAGATTGCAAAAAAACCCGACGAAAGCTGGACTGAACACCATCAACGGCTGCAACGTGTTAAGACAGCCGGACGCAAACAGAGTACCGGTGGACTGACCTATAACGTGGTGCCAAAACTGCTCAACGCCGCGAATCACGGCGTGCCGCAAAAGCGCGAGCGGGTGTTCATCGTCGGCTTTCGGTCGGATCAGCCCGTGCAGTGGGAATTCCCGGACGAAACGCATTCGCTGGACGCGCTGCTGTTCGAGCAATGGGTCAGCGGCGATTATTGGGAACGGCACCGGATTTCCACTCGTAAGCGGCCCGCCATGCCCGAATCGCTGAAGCCTACGGTGGATCGCTTGCGGGGACTGCGCCTGCTGCCCACCCGAAGCCCGTGGCGCACGGTGCGCGACGCCTTGACTGACTTACCCAATCCGTCCGCGAAGGATGACGCAAGCGGCGTGCTCAACCATCGGCTGCAAGCCGGCGCAAAAGCGTATCCGGGTCACACCGGCAGCCCGCTGGATATGCCGGCAAAAACGCTCAAAGCAGGCGATCACGGCGTTCCCGGCGGCGAAAACATGATGGTGCGCGACGACGGCACGGTGCGTTATTTCAGCGTGCGTGAATCCGCCCGGCTGCAAACTTTTCCCGACGGTTATCTTTTTCATGGCTCGTGGACCGAGACCATGCGGCAATTGGGTAACGCCGTGCCGGTTAGGTTGGCGCATCTGGTGGCCGCCAGCGTCGCCGATAATCTTGTCCGCGCTGAATTGGCAAGGCTCTCCATGCGCCCCTTCGTCAAGGCGTAAGCATGGCCACCACGCCATACAACCCGCTCGACAAAACGAATCTGGGGGCAAGCGTCGCGGAAGCCCTCTTGGGCAGACGCGCTGCGTCACTGGATGAGTTGCGCACCTTCGACGGTGCGGGCATTTATGCGATTTATTACTCGGGGGATTTTGCCGCGTATGCGGCGCTCGCCAAACGAAACCGTGACAACCGCCTCGAAGCGCCCATTTACGTGGGCAAGGCCGTGCCGCAAGGCGCGCGCAAGGGCGCGGGCGGACTGGACGCTTCCTCCACAAAAGCATTGTTCAAACGGCTGGGCGAGCACGCCGATACCATACGCGCCACGAAACTGAATCTGGCCGATTTTCAGTGCCGATATCTCGTCGTGGACGATATCTGGATTCCACTCGGCGAATCCTTGCTGATCGCAAAGTTCGCGCCCATCTGGAATTCCATCATTGATGGATTTGGCAATCACGATCCCGGCAGTGGTCGATACCAGGGCATGCGCCCTAGATGGGATGTGCTTCATCCGGGACGGGCGTGGGCCAAGAAATGCGCGGACCGACCAGAATCCGCGGAAAATATTATTTCCGAGGTCAAGGAATATCTGCGATCAACACCCATTCCCGCCAATCCGCATTTTTACGCGGAACAAACAAAAGCGAAGTACGACGCATCATCATAAGATTGGCGGTGGTTTGATTGTTTCGTCCGTGATGATATTCTCTGATGCCCGCATGAAATGCCGCGTCCGTATTTTGTAAATCCGCAATAGTCGCACTCAAGTCAAAGGAGTAACCGATGCATGGATCATTGGAAGAGTTGTACGTTGAAGTCGATATGTGCGCGCCCGGCTGGGAGCGCATCGTCGATAAAAGCCCGCCGGTCGAATTGTGCGCGCGCGATATTATTTTCGGCGAAGGCCCGGTGTGGGACAAAAAGAACAAACGCCTGATTTTTGTCGACATCATTGGCGACACCATCTGGAGCTGGAAGCCTGGCGTGGGCAAGGAAGTGATTCTGAATCCGTCGGTGAAGGCCAATGGCCTCGCACTCGATCTGGAGAACCGCATCCTCGCCGCGGGCTGGGGCGGGCGCACGGTGTTCCGTCAGGAGCATGACGGTTCGTGGAAGACGATGGCCGATAAATGGCAGGGCAAAAAGCTCAACACGCCGAACGATATCGTCGTCAAATCCGACGGCTCGATCTGGTTTACCGATCCGCCGGGCGGCATGTACAACGTCGGCATGGTCGGCCCGGACGTGCAGCGTTATCTCGACACGCAGCCGGTGTTTCGCATCGCGCCCGATGGCAAAACGCTGTCGATCATCACCGAAGACACAGTGTACCCAAACGGCTTGTGCTTTTCGCCCGACGAAAAAATTCTCTATGTGAATTGCAGCCGCGAACGCGTGATCCGCGCCTATGACGTAAAGCCCGACGGCACCGTCGGGCCCAAGCGCCTGTTTCATCAATACACCGGCCCGGAACGCGGCGTGCCCGACGGCATGAAGTGCGACGTGGCGGGCAACGTGTGGTGTACCGCGCCCGGCGGCATCTGGGTGCATGACCCTTCGGGCAAACCCATCGTGCGCATCAAAACGCCGGGACATCACCCCACCAACATCGCGTTCGGCGACGATGACTGGAAGACGATGTATGTCACCAATATCGGTTCGGTCACGCGCTTTCGCGTCAACATCGCCGGCGTGCCGTCGCGCTAAGCAGAATAGGAGAACAAGATGACCTGGAATTTTGAATTGGTAGCCGGTCCGTTCAAGGGCCGCACCGGGGGCCTCGCGTGGGATGGTAAAGGTATGCTGTGCAGCGCGGTGCTGGAAGAGCGCGTGGTGCGTTACGACCCGGCGACGAACAAGGCTGACAACTTCCGCCGCTGGACGGGGCGCGTGAATGGCCTCGCTGTCGCAAAGGATGGTTCGGTGTTCGGCGCGCAGGAAGGCGGCCGCCGCGTGATTCAGTTTTTGAATGACGGCTCGGCGACACCCATCACCGAGTTTCTCGAAGGCGAGCGCAACAACCAGCCGTGCGATGTGGCGGTGGACAGCAAAGGCCGCGTGTGGATCGCCGATGCGTATAACGCACAGGCCCCGTATGGCCCGCCCACCGCACCCATGCTGCCGTTCGCGGCAGTACTGCGCGCGGATCCTCAAGGCCCCGGCAATTACCGCCTGAACCGCGTCACCTACGACACACTGGGCCCGCAAGCGGTGTTGCTTTCCGCCGACGAAAAAACGCTGTACGTGGCCGACGGCGACGCCGAGCGCGGCGACGTGTGCCAGTTGTTGTCGTATTCGATCAACGAAGCCGGCAGCGTGGGGCATCACGGCAAAACGCTGCTGAACTTTCAGTTCGGCGAGCGCGGCATCACGGGACTGTGTCTCGATAGCGACGGCAACATCATCGCCTGCATGGGCTGGAAAAAAGGCGGCAGCGGCGCGGTGATTATCGTTGTTTCACCCGGCGGTACCATTCTCGAAACCCATGCCGCGCCGGCGGACATGCCGATGCGTTGCGCGTTTGGCGATGCCGATCTCGGCAGCCTTTACGTGAGCGCTGCGGACGGCGGCCTGTATCGCGCCAAGGGCATCGGGCGCAAAGGGTTGATGCGTTAGGCCGCGCCCGAGATTGGTTTTTAAAATGCGTGTTGAGTTGAAATCCACGCGCGCGCGATGCGCGCGCCACGGTTCAACTCAACATTTCTTTCGCTTTACGGCGTTCGCAGCGTTCGCGGCGGCAACACTCGCTGCGGCAGATGCGTGCGCGCAAGACTACCCCACTCGCGCTATCCGCATGATCATCCCCACCTCGCCGGGCGGCGCCAGTGACATCCTCGGCCGCCTGTTGGCGCAGCGTTTGTCCGATGCATTCGGCCAGCAGGTGATCTCGGACAACCGCGCCGGCGCGAGCAATACCATCGGCGTGAACATCGTTGCGAAAGCGCCGCCCGACGGCTACACGCTGGGCATCAGCGCGGCATCGCTCGCGGTCAACCCCAGCATGATTCGCAAAATGCCCTATGACACGCTGACGGAAATTGCGCCGGTGTCGCGCATCGCCGAAGGGCCGTTCATGATTTTGCTGCACCCTTCGGTGCCGGCCAAAACGGTGAAGGCGTTAATCACGCTCGCCAAAACACGGCCCGATGCGCTGGCGATTGCATCATCCGGCATCGGCACCACGCCGCATCTGGCGGGCGAACTGTTCAACACCCTGGGCGGCGTGAAAATTTTACAGGTACTCTACAAGGGCACCGGTCAGGCGTTCACCAGTTTGTTAAGCGGCGAAATCTCGATTACGTATGCGAGCCCGGTCGCGGCTTCACATTTCGTCAAGGCGGGCAAGCTGCGCGCGCTGGCCGTCACCTCAAAATCGCGTTCGAAGGCGTATCTGGAAGTCGCCGCGGTTGCCGAAACGTTGCCCGGCTACGAGGCTATCCAATGGTTCGGCGTGTTCACCACGGCGGGCACACCGCGTGCTGTCATCGATAAACTGAGCCAAACCATCGCACGCAGCATGCGCGCACCCGACATGAGCAACCGCCTCACCAACGAGGGCATGGAAGTCGTAGCCGGCACGCCGGAAGAATTCACCGCCACGCTGCGTCAGGAAATGGCGAAGTGGGCGAAGGTGATCAAGGACGCCGGCATCAAACTGGAGTGAGCCCGTGCCGCTATGGCTACGGCATGCCTGCCAAAGCACTGTCCGGCGTCGTGCCCGCCACGGTGGTGCGGTGCATCTTGCGGCGGTATTTGGTTTTGTCGAAGGTGGTTGCGCGATGCAGCGCGCAGCGGTTGTCCCAGATCACCAGATCGTGTTGCCGCCAGACATGGCTGTAGACAAATTGCGGCTGCGTGCAAAATTCGGTCAGTTCGTCGAGTAACGCGCTGCCTTCCTCGGGCGCCATGCCGATGATCTCCTGCGCGTGTGAGCCGACATACCAGTTCTTGCGGCCATTCACCGGGTTTACGCGCACCAGCGGATGCGTGACAGTAAGACGCTTTTTTTGTTCTTCGTTGTACGCGGGATCGTCGGCTGCCTTGGGCGCGGCAACGCGGTGGATGACGGTCTTGCCTTCGAGCGAAGCTTTACGCGCATCGGGAAACGCCGCGTAAGCCGCGCGCGCACTGGCGAAATCGGTATTGCCGCCCACCGGCGGCACAATGCGCCCCGACAGCAACGAGCACAGCGCCGCCACTGGCTTGAACGAGCTGTCGGTGTGCCACGCTTCGTTGCGCAAGCGGTGCAGCATGCCCGGATCGTCCAGCGGCAACAGGTCGCCCTTGGCATCCAGATTGGTCATCACTGCAATATGGCCGGGTTTAAAATTATTCGCCGGATGTGCCTCCATCGTCTCCAGCGCGCCGAAGTTGCGGCTGAAGGCAATCTGCGATTCGTCATCAAAGGCCTGATCGCGAATCACCAGTATCTGGTATTCATTAAACGCGTCCCAGATCGCGCGGAAATCCTCGCGCGCCATCGGTGCCGTGAGATCGATGCCGGTGATTTCGGCTACGAATAGCGGATGCAGCGGTTTGATGGTGAGTCTGTCAAGAACAGCGGACATGGGATTCTCCGGTCGATGAGTGAGCGCGCGCCACCTGCGAACCAGCCGACGATGGCAAACGAATGTAAGCGTAATGCGAGGGGCGATACGGCGTCAACTCAATGCATCGATGGCGTCCGGCATGCGGTGAAAAAAACGGCATCTGACCTCAAACACGCTCAGAGGCAGAAAGCGGCCTTTCGTCATGGTTGACCCTCGACGCGCCAATCGATGTATCGCCGCCGCTGACGTTCTCGACCAGCACCTGCTGGCCCCACACCGCGCTGAGTTCCCGGGTCAGTGCGCGCGCCAGCAAGTCCACCGGGCCTCCTGCGGGGTACGGCGCCACCACGCGCACGACCTTGGACGGAAACGTTTGCGCCACCACTGGCGCGGCAATGGCAACGGAAACACACAGAATGGCCAATGACAGCGTGCGATGCAGCGAGTGAACCATCCTTATTTCCTCCGTCCTCTGTCTCCAAAAACGCACCGCGTGGCGCCGATGCCATCTGCCGAATGATAGTAGTAAAGCCTCGGATGCAACGCAACCGTACAAAAGGCTCGCCGTGATTGACTGCGCGGGGAATGGGCCGCTACCATCGAAATTCAATTTGCTCGACTGACATCCGCCTCGCGCACTCAAGAATATCCAAAAACATGAAAATCGCAATCGTTGGCGGCGGCATCGGCGGACTGGCCACCGCCTTGGCAATGACGCAGGCCGGCATCAAAGTCACGCTACACGAGCGCTCGGCGCAACTGGTGGATCAGGGCGCGGGCATCACGCTGGCGCCGAATGCCACGCGCGTGCTCTACCACCTGGGGTTGGGACCATCGCTGGAAGAAACCGCCGTGACGCCACCGCAGACGGAATACCGTCATTACCGCACCGGCGCCGTCATCATGCGCATGATGACAAAGGATTTTCGCGCGCTGTATGGTGCGCCCTATTTGCGACTGCACCGCTGGGACTTGCAACACGCGATGATCACACGTCTGGCGCAGATTGCACCGGGCACGCTTCGGCTCGGATCGCAGGTTGACCGACTTGAGTCGCGCGGCGACAACGTCACGTTAACGTTGGCGGACGGGCGTAGCGAAACAGCGGACATCGTAGTCGCCGCCGATGGCGTCCGCTCCGCCATTCGTGAGACTTTGTTCCATCCGGCGCCCCCCGTGTTCAGCGGCTTCGTCGCATGGCGCGGTCTGGTCGATACCGCCGCTCTGCCGCGGCATCTGCATGAATCCGCCGTTGCGTTCGGACACGGGCGGCACATCAATCGGTACCTGGTGCGGCGCGGCGAATTGCTGAACTTCGTCGCCATTGCGCACCGCGACCAATGGGAGGCGGAAGGCTGGAACATTCCGGCGCCGATGGACGAATTTCTCGCGGAATTCGCCAGCTTCGACGAGGGCACCCGAACCATCATTTCGCGGCCGGTACGCGGCCAGGTATTCAAATGGGGACTGTTCGGTCGCCCGTGGCTCGAACAGTGGTCGTCCGGCCGCGTCGTTCTGCTGGGCGACGCGGCACATCCGATGCTGCCGTTTCTGGGTCAGGGCGCGGCCAATGCCCTCGAAGACGCGATGATCCTCACGCGCTGCCTGACCGCTGAAGCCACGGCGGAAAAAGCCTTCGCACTGTATCAACAAACACGCGGCGCCAGGGTTCGCGGCGCCACCGAACAAGCCGCGCGCCGCGGCGACCGTTATCTGGGCGAACCCAACGCCGACAGTCTGAAAGGCAACGAACCGGGCGCGGAATATGCCTACGATGCCGTCGCCGGGCCGCTCGGAGGATGAGCGCGGACCGGTGTCAATCAGCCTTCCGGTTTGATACGGGCGACCTTGACCACCTTCTGCCATTTCGTGATTTCGCGCCGGGTCACTTCGCGCAGGCGCTCCGGCGAGCCGCCTGCGATATCAATAGCCAGACCTACCAGGCGCTCTTTCACATCGGGCAATTGCAGAATGCGGTTGACCTCGCTGTTCCAGCGCGCGGCGATGTCCTGCGGCAAACCTTTTGGGCCGAAGACGGCGAACCAGCTCGTCGCCTCATAACCGGGGATGATTTCGGATAACGCCGGCAAGTCCGGCACGGCACTGGAGCGCTTGGCGGTGGTCACCGCGAGTCCGCGCACCCGATTCGTTTTCATCTGCGGGATGGCCATGGGCATACCGATGGTGACGAGCTGCACCTGTCCGCCGATCAGCTCGTTCAGCGCCGGACCTGAGCCCTTGTACGGCACATGCGCCACCTGGATACCGGCCATCTGATTGAAGAGTTCGGTGGCCAGATGCGAGGTGCTGCCCGCGCCGCCGCTGCCATAGTTGAGCTTGCCGGGATTCGATTTGTCATACGCAATCAGTTCCTTGATGCTCTTGACGGGAACCGATGGATGGACCGCGACGACGAAACCGGTGTCGCCGAGGAACACGATGGGCGTCACGTCGTTCACCGGATCGTAGGGCAGCTTGTGCAGCGCCGCGTTGGCGGCGTAGGTACTCGCGACAACGAGCATGGTGTAGCCATCGGGGTTTGCCCGCACTGCGATTTCAGTGCCGACAGAGCCGCCGCCCCCGGAACGATTGTCCACCACCAGTGATTGCTTGAAGCTCTCGGCAAGCTTCTGCGTCAGCAAGCGTGCCACCACATCGGTTTGGCCACCAGCCGCGAGCGGCACGATCACGCGTATCGGTTTGTTGGGATAGCTCTGCGCGATTGCCGGCCCGGCAGCCAGCGTGCTGCAAAGCAGGATGACAAACACCAGAGCGGCTTTGATGGTCGTGCCCCTATTCATCGCCTTAGTAACTTACTAAAGGCATATCGGATTACGCCGCGTTGCGCCCATGAGCCGGCGTGTGTCACGCGCGCGCCACTACCGGCCAGATCCGCTCCGCCACATTCGCCGATCCCGGCGCATGCGTCAGGCTCGCCACCACTTTATCCGACCATTCGCGGTTGGCGTTGCCGTCTTCGTGCTCGGCGATGAAATGGTTGCGGCCTTCGAGTGAGGTAAATTCGTAGAGGATCGACTGCTTGGCCCAGCCCGCGACCGACGCCAGCTTGCGCGCGCGCACGCAGCCTTTGAGCTTGCGCATCGCCGGCATGCGCCATTGCGCGTACCACTTGAGGCCTTCTTCCTCGTCCTGCCAGCGCGCCTGAAAAGTGCCCATCTGGATGCACGGCGCAAGATTCATGCCGTCACGATACGCAGGCAACTCCGGCCCGTCCACACGCGCGGCTTCAACCATGATGTTCATGCGCGTGCCGACGCGCATCGCCAGCATTTTACGGTCGGCTTCCGGCAGCGCGGCGTGCATTTCCGAGGGCACCGGGTCGCCGAAAATATTCGAGTGCTCCGCGCCGAACAGCAGTATGAAGCGGTCGCCTATCGGTACATCCGCATCGGTGGTAGAGAATTTTTTGCCGCTGGTGCGGCGGGGAATTTTGCTTTCCGCAATCGATGCGTAATGCGCCGCCCACAAATAACCGGGACGTTTCAGCATGCCGGGAATGTAACTGCCGTGCAGCCATGACAGGTATTCTTCGCGACCTTGTTGCGGCAGGTTACACCAGGTAATCCACAATCCTCGATCCATCAATCTCTCCCTTGGTAATTCTGGTAATTTACCGTTGCACCGCGCGTTTTTACTCGACCTTGATGCCCGCTTCTTTCACCACTTTGGTCCAGCGTGCAATTTCGGACTTGAGGTAATCGCCCAGCGCTTCCGGCGTGCCGCCTATCGGCGCCAGACCGTTGCTCATGATGCGTTCGCGCGTATCGGGTTGTTTCACCATGCGATTGATCTCGGCGTTGATCTGCTGGATGACGCCGCGCGGCGTACCCGCCGGCGCGTAAATGCCGGTCCAGGTGATGACAGTGGCGCCGGGCAAGCCGGTCTCGGCAAGCGTCGGCGTGTCCGGCAATTCAGGCACCCGCTTCGGACTGGTTACCGCCAGCGTGCGCACTTTGCTACTGCTGCGCAAGTGCGGCAGAATTTCCGCGATCGGGCTGAAAATCACTGGCGCTTCGCCGCTTAAGAAAGCCACCAGCGCCGGCGCGCCGCCCTTGAACGGCACATCCATCATTTTGATTTGCGCATTGGCCATGAACAGTTCCACCGCAAGATGCGTGATCGTTCCCACGCCCGCCGATGCATAGAAAATTTGTTTGGGCTTCGCCTTTGCCAGCGCGATGAAATCCTGCACCGAATTAGCCGGCACCGAGGGATGCACCACCATCACATAGAACGACTGTCCCACCGGCCCGACCGGCGCGAGTTCCTTCACCGGATCATAGGGCAGCGTGCGATGCAGCGCCGCGCTGGTGCCGAGCGAAGCGCTCGCGAACAGCAGGGTGTAGCCGTCGGGCGCGGCACGCGCCACCAGCGCGTTGCCCAGGGTAGTGCCGGCGCCGGGCCGGTTGTCGATGATCACCGGCTGCCCCAACGCGTCGTTGAGTTTCTGCGCCACGATACGCGCGAGAATATCCGTCGATCCGGCCGCCGGCAGCGGCACGATGAGGCGGATCGGACGAACGGGATACTGCCCCGCACCCTTCGAGCCGGTTTGCGCGTGCGCGGTAGCCGCCATCACCATCACTGCACCGAGGGTATGCGTGAGCAACAAACCAACCACTATGCGACGAGTCCGGGGCATGATTTCCTCCTGTGATCCTAGTGCGCCATTATGCACGACGCCACGCAACGTCACTACCGCCCCGCCGTGCGGATCGCCGCGCCGCCGCCCTTGAGCGGAATCTGGCTGGTCTCGCGCAGCACGCTGCCGTTGAAATCGAACACCTGAATATTTTGCTCCACCATGTTCTGCACGAGGATGGTGCGCCCATCCGCGGAGAATGCCGCGCCCTGCGACCAGCCGCCGATCGGCGCCTCCGCAATCTTCGTGAGCTGCGTGCCGTTTAATTCGAGCACCACCAGTTTGCCGCGGGCATGATGGAACGGCGAGCCGGCAGGCCGGTTGGATCCTTCCTGCACCACCACGGCGCACCAGCGGCCATCGGCGGAAAGCTTGATGCCTTCGGGCGTGGTGCCGACGCTGAGCGTGCTGACGGTGCGCGGCGGCTCCAGGCGCAGATCGATCACACTCACCGTGTCCACGTCGCCCTGTCCGCGCCCCATACAGGCCACCACCGCCACCGCGCCATCCGGCGTGATGTCCGCGCCATAGGGGCGAAACCCGGCATAAAACGTCCGATCCGTGACCTCCACCGTACTGCCGTTGATACGCAGCATGGTCAAGCCGTGATCGCCGTCACGCGTCACCAGCGCGCGGGTGCCGTCGGGCGTAATTACCACGTGGCTGGGACTGGATTTTGCGTCACCGATGGTCAGCTTACCGGCCGGCGTCAGTGTCTTGCCGTCGATGGTGAACACCGCGATGGTGCCTTCACCACGATTACACACCAGCGCGAGCGTGCCTGCGGCATTGATCGAAATGCCGCTGGCGCCGGCGCCGGATTCCAGTGTTTGAATCACGCGCGGCGGCGTGGCCTTGAGATCGATCACGCTGAGCAGATTGTGCGGAATGATCTTCGTCGCGTCCGCCGGGTCAACCCGCGTTGCCGCGCTGACCAGCGCCAGAGCTTCGTCCGGCGTCACCGCCACGGCGTAGGGCGGGCCCGCCACGCTGGTGGGCGCTTCGACCTCCGCGATGATGGCGGGCGGCGTGCGCGTGAGATCAATGATGCTGACCGTATCCGGCGCGGGATTCTTAATCGCGCACACCACGCCGTTTTCGATGCGCACTTTGGCGTCGTTCGCCGAGATCGCGAGTTTGTAATTGTGGTTTTTTGTTGCGGTCATTGTCTTATGTCTGCTTGGGTTAAGCGATCATTAACGCACGCGCACGTGCTTGACCACACGCCGCCGCCGGCCCCACGGCCCGGCACGCACCACATACAGATCACCGTGTGAATCACCCCAGATGCCATGGCACGAGCGAAACGACGGGTCGCCCCACTGCGCAAGACGCTCGCCTTCCAGCGTCAGCACGCTGACCAAACCGCTGTTGTGCTCAACGATATAAACAATGTCGTTTGCGTCTACATAGATCACCGCCGGGCCGATCAGCTTAGTGGGCCATATGTGCAGCAGCTTGCCGCTTTGGTCGAACACCTGAACGCGGTCATTCTCGCGATCCGCGATCAGCAGGCGCCCCTTGCGGTCGATCCACACCGCGTGCGGCAAATTGAATTCGCCGGGCGCGGCGCCCGGTTCGCCCCAGGAAAACAGGTGCGTGCCATCGGCGGCAAACTTATGCACCCGCGCATTGCCATAGCCGTCGGTCACGAACATTTCTCCCGATGGCGCGACATCAATGTCGGTGGGCAGATTAAACGGGCCGCCGCCGTGCGTCACGTTTTTGAATGCCTCGGAACGAAAATCGTCGGCCGCCACACCGGTGTCCGAACGAAAGCCCCGCGTGCCGATGGTGCGCAACAGTTGACCGGATGGGGTAAACAGCATCATCTGCGCGTGATCGCGGTCAACCAACCACAGATTGCCGTCTTTGCTCGCGCGTATGGTGTGCGGAAACGCAAACAAACCCACGCCCCACGACGACAGGGTGTTGCCGTCACGGTCGAACACGATGACCGGATGTTCCTTGCCGCGATTAAAACAGTAGACGCGATCCTGCGCATCCACCGTCACCGATGCCGCCATCATTTCGCAGCCCTCCGGCGGACGCGCCCAGTCTTCCTGCACTTCATAGCGGTGCTTGCCGCTGCCCACCACGGTTGCCGCTGCTGACATGATGTCTCCTATGCTGATGCTTGAATGATTGCGTTGTCTCACACCGGCAATATCGGTTCCTTTCTGTCCGGCGGAAGGTCTACATCGAACGAGTTGATCAGCAACGCAAGGCCGCTGTAGTTACCCAAGACGAGCGCCAATTCAATCGTACCCTGCTTGCCGAATTGCTCGAACGCCAACTGAAACGCGCCCCGGCTCACACGGCGTGTGCGAAAAAATTCCTGTGCGTAACGCACCACGGCGCTTTCGTCATCGGCGAGCTTCGGCAGTTCCTTGCGTTCACGCAGCGCATCCACGATCGCGTCGCCCACGCCGGCCGCGCGCGCCGATGCCGCATGCGCGTTCCAGATGTACTGGCAATCCTGCTCACGCGCCGTGACCAGCATCGCGAGTTCCTGCACTTTTTTCGGCAACGATGAATCGTTGCGCAGATAAAGGTTCACCGCGTTCATCATCTGATGCACTTTGGGCACATTGATCATGATGGAACTGGGGCCATGGCGCGGAACCTCGCCGTAGCCTTTCAGCAACGCATCGAATGCGCCGCGCTGATTTTCGGGAACGCTGTCCCGGCTTGCCAAAGGAATTCTTGCCACTGGAGTCTCCTGGGTTAAAATTACATTACGGAATTACGGCACACCGATACCCGCTTCCTTCGCCACTTTATTCCACTTGGCGATGTCGGCGGCAATCATTTTGCTGAATGCCTCCGGCGTCGCGGTCAGCGGATCGGCCGCCTGCGAGGTAAACCATTTGATCGTTTCCGGCTCGCGCACAATAGCGCTGATCTCGGCATTGATCTTGTTCACGATGTCTCGCGGCAAGCCCGCGGGCCCCAACACGCCCCACCAAATGCTCGCTTCGTAGCCGGGCACGCCTGCTTCCGCGATGGTCGGCACATCCGGCAATGCCGCCGTGCGTTTGGCGCTGCTCACGCCGAGGATTTTTAATCGCCCCGAGCGCACATGCGGCAGCACCGGCGGCAGCGTATTGATCAGCACCGGCACGTGGCCGGCGATGACGTCGGTGATCGCCGGCGCACCGCCCTTGTACGGCACGATCGCGAGCTTCACCCCCGCCATCAGGTTGAACAATTCACCCGCAAAATGCGTCAGCCCGCCCGCGCTGGATGACGCGTATTGAATCTGCCCCGGCTTGGCCTTCGCCAGCGCGATGAGCTCTTTCAGTGTGTTGATTTGCGCCGGCGGAAAAGTTGCGATCATCACCGGCGCAGTGCCGATCAACGCGACCGGCGTAAACGACCTCACGGGATCATACGACAGCTTTTTTTGTGTCGCCGGGGTCATGGTGTGGGTAATCGATGCACTCAAAAACGTGTACCCGTCCGCCGCCGCGCCGGCGGCCAGTTGCGTGCCGATAATGGCATCGGCGCCCGCGCGATTGTCGATCACGATTGGCTGGCCCAGCCGCGCCGCCAGTTTTTGCCCGATGTAACGGCCCACGATATCGTTACTGCCCCCGGGCGGAAACGGCACGATGAGGCGTATGGGTTTGGCGGGGTAAGTGCTCTGCGCGCGACTTTCCGTGACCCACGGGTACGCCACGATGACATATGCAGTCATCAACAGGAGTGTGATACCGCTTCGCAAGGAGAAATGCTTCATACACCTCCCAACCCAAAAAACCGCTTCCTCTGATGAGAAGCTTGGAATCATTGCGTCTGGCCAACACCTTCCTCTTTCACGGGGAAGGCGGGCCTTCAAGATACGCCGCGCGTGGAGAGGTTTACGATCCTTCCGCCGCGTCCGGATTCCACTGGCCGCGGCGCATGCGCGTGATGGTGATGTTGGCGAACACGCCTTTTTGCGTGAACGGATCGCCGTCGGAAAACGCTTTGGCTTCGGCGCGGCTCCCGACGTTCAACACAAACAAGCTGCCGATGGCGGAGTTGCCGTCGTCGGTTTGCGTGGCGCCCGCGAGCACGAGAATTTTTTTCTGGCTGCCGAGATAGTCGCGATGCGGTTGCAACACGGAATCACGAATCGCGGCGGTGTTTGGTTGGTCAGTGCAAGATACGATCCACAACATGTTGGCGTTTCCTTGGTAGATTTCGATTAAATTGAAGTATCACGGACGCCGCGTGGATTGCTGCACGCGGCTTGCATGAATGATAGTAGATTCCACGGCGCGCTTTGCGATATTAACGTAAGTATATGTTTTTAAACAACATTTCACTATGTGGCCGAATTGCCGCCATTGCCGATTCCGCTTCTGTGCCACGTGCGTAATAATGCGGATTCAACAAACCCTCATCGGAGCACGCCCATGAAAGCCACCGCCAAAAAATCCAACGTCACCCGCCTGCACAGTGTGTCTAAAACCAACGGCAAACCAGGCAAGGGCCGCATGAGCAAGGCCGAATGGGAGGCGCGCGTTGAACTCGCCGCCGCCTATCGGCTGTGCCACATGATGGGTTGGTCGGACATGTTGGGCACGCACATCTCGTGCCGCGTGCCGGGCACCGATAACCAGTTTTTGATTAACCCGTACGGTTTGCTGTTCGACGAAATCACCGCCTCGTCGCTGATCAAGTGCGACACCGACGGCAACAAACTGTCCGAGTCGCCGTATGAAATCAACTTCGCCGGCTTCTGCATCCACAGCGCAATTCATATGCACAGCCACGATGCGCACGCGGTAATGCACTGTCACACCAAAGAAGGCGTGGGCGTGTCGGCGCAAAAGCAGGGCTTGCTGCCGCTGACGCAAATGGCGCTGGCCATGCCGTATCATGAATTGCGCTATCACGATTACGAAGGCATCGCGCACGATCTCACCGAACGTGAGCGGCTGGTGCGCGACCTGGGCACCGGCACCATGCTGATCCTGCGCAATCACGGCACGCTGACCATTGGATCAACCGTGGGCGAAATGTTCGCACGCATGAATCGCCTGGAACGCGCGTGCAAATTCCAGTTGTCGGCCATGAGCGGCGATGCGGAACTGAATCACCTGCCGAAAGAAGTCGTTGATCACACCATGCAGGTCGGCGCGGAAGTGAACACCACCGGGCGCGCGGCGGGTGGCTCATTGTTGTGGGCGGCGCTGCTGCGCAGGCTGGACCGTTTAGACCCAGGGTATGCGTCGTAGCCGCGCGGGCGCAGTCAGTTTTGCGGTCGCACTGATTGCCGGCGGCGCACAGGCGCAATCGAATTACCCCACCAAGCCCATCCGCCTGATCGTCGCGCAAACCGCCGGCGGCAACTCCGACATGGTGGCGCGCGCCTACGGCCAGCGGCTGTCTGAACGTTTCGGCCAGCAGATCGTGATTGACAACCGGGGCGGCGGCTCGGGCATCGTCGCCACCGAACTGGTGTCGCACGCGCAACCCGACGGCTACACGCTGCTGCTGTCGCCCACCGCGCACGCGATCAACCCGAGTTTGTTCGCGAAGCTGCCTTACGACACGCAGCGCGACGTGAAGCCGATTTCGCTGCTGGGCATCGGTTACAACATTCTGGTAGTGACGCAAAACCACGCGGCGCGCACGGTGCGCGATCTTGTCAATGCGGCAAAAGCGCGGCCCGGCAAGCTGACCTATGCCTCGTCGGGCACGGCCGGTGCTTCGCATCTCACCGGCGAATTGTTCCGCGTGATGGCGGGCATCGATGTGCTGCACGTGGCGTACAAGGGCGCCCCCGCCTCGCTCACCGCGCTGGTCGGCGGCGAAATCGATTTCAGTTTCAGCAGCATGGCGAGCACCTTGCCATTGGTGCGCGGCGGCCGCTTGCGCGCGCTGGGCGTATCGTCACCCGAACGCTGGCCGACGTTGCCGGAGATACCCACTGTGTCGGAAGCCGGTGTGCCGGGTTATGAAAGCGCAAGCTGGCAGGGCTTGTTCGGCCCGGCGAAAATACCGCCGGCGTTGGTCAGCCTGTTGCATCGTGAAGTGGCTAACATCGCGAAGCTGCCCGAAATGCACAAGCGCTTGTCCACCGAAGGGCTGTTGCCGCAGGGCACCTCGCCCGCGGAGTTCGAAAAATTTATCGCGGTGGAAATCGCCAAATGGGCAAGGGTCACCAAGGCCGCCGGTATTACCGCGCAGTGAATCGAGCGGTATTACCCCATCCATGAATCAGGAGTTTCGCATGCGCAATACCTTGTTACTGTTCGCTTCGGCGCTGGCAGCTCTGGTAACTCTGGCGGCCACGGCGCTGCACGCCCAGTCCTACCCGGCAAAACCCATCCGCTTTGTCGTGCCGGTGGTGGCGGGCGGCTCGAACGATATTCTGGGCCGGCTAATCGGCGAGCGGCTGCGCGAGCGTTGGGGACAACCCATCGTGGTCGAAAATCGCGCGGGTGCGGGGCAGATGATCGGCGCAGACATCGTAGCCAAGGCGGCACCCGACGGCTATACGCTGCTGGTGCCCACCGGCACCTATACGAGCAGTGCCGCCCTGCAAACCAGACTGCCGTTCGACCCGATGAGCGATCTCACAGGCGTGGCGATGATCGGCGATGGCCCGCTGGCGGTAACGGTGCATCCGTCGCTGCCAGTGAAAAGCGTGTGGGAGCTGATCGCGCTCGCACGGGCCCGGCCAGGGGAAATCCATTACGCTTCGGCAGGCTCCGGCAGCATTGTCCATTTCGCCACCGAGATGTTCGCATCGGCCGCAAAAATCAACATCGTGCATGTGCCCTACAAAAGCGGCGTGCCCTCGGTGGTTGATGCCGTGGGCGGCCATGTGCAATTGCTGATTACCAGCATGGCTGCGGTATGGCCGCACGTGAAAACGGGCCGCATGCGCGCGCTTGCACTGACCTCCGCCAAACGCTCGTCGTTCGCGCCCGCGCTACCCGTGGTCGCCGAGTCCGTGCCCGGTTATTCCGCCTCGCAATGGTGGGGCATCCTCGCGCCGGCAAAAACATCGCCCGAAATCGTCGGCCGGCTCAACACCGAAATCAACCGCATCCTCGGCTCGGAAGAAATGAAACCGCGGCTGGTTGAACAGGGTGCCGAACTCATGCTGATGCCGCCGGATGTGTTCACCCGTTACGTGCGCGATGAAATTGTGAAGTGGCGCAAGGTCGTCAA
This sequence comes from Bordetella parapertussis, assembly GCA_945893125.1. GTDB lineage: Bacteria > Pseudomonadota > Gammaproteobacteria > Burkholderiales > SG8-41 > UBA5216. The sequence continues at coordinate 1,263 of CAMDDY010000019.1, read as the reverse complement.
AGAGCGCAACCTGCAAACATGATGCCGAAAAAACAAACGCCCCGTGGCGTGCGCCACGGGGCGTTTGAACCTTGCAGACACGCGGCCCTAGCGGGTAGCGAACTGTCCTTTCATGCGGGTTGATCCGCGGTTTGAGTTCGGTGCGCACTCCAGCAGGGTCGTGCCTAATCGGTCAATCACGGGATCACCTCCTTTCCAAGTTGTGGGGATTTCAGTGTAGCAGCAGCGCCGGCTTTCGCGCAATCCCGGATGATTGACAGCGCGCAGGAATAACGCTATTCAATCGTTTCCCCGCGACATCATTTCCTCCTCCCTTTCAAGGAACCTCCATGACCACTGCCAGCTACAACCCCGCCGCCCAATTCGACATCAAAATCAGCGAAGTTGAATTCCGCAAAACCGCCACACGCACTTTGATGGCGCGTATCTATCAGCCGCAGGGAACCGGCCCGTTTCCGGTGCTGCTCGATCTGCACGGCGGCGCATGGAACAACAAGGATCGCTTCGCCAATGAACCGATGGATGCGGCGGTCGCGAAAAGCGGCGTGCTGGTGGTGGCGATCGACATGACACAGGCGCCCGAAGCGCCGTATCCGGCGTGTGCGCAGGACGCGAGCTACGGCGTGCGCTGGCTGAAATCGAAAGCGATTGAGTGGAACGGCGATGCGTCAACCCTGGGCGTGCTCGGCAGTTCAAGCGGCGGCCATGTGGCGCAGTTGCTCGGCATGCGCCCGAATGACGCGCGCTACAACGCGATCCCGCTGCCCGGCGCGCCCGGCATCACCACGCGCGTAGCGTATGTGGCGACACGTTCGCCGATCAGCGATCCGTTTGCGCGCTTCAAGCAGGCCGAGAAAATGAAACGCGATCACATGATTAAAAACAGCACCACGTTTTTTAATCCGTGGGAATCGATCCACGAAGGCAACCCGCAAGAAATGCTCGATCGCAAGGAAAAAGTGGAATTGCCGCCGCTACTCATCATGCAAGGGGGGTTGGACGACAACGTGATTCCGCCGATACAGGAAAAATTTTCCGCCAGTTATCGCGCGGCGGGCGGCGAATGCCAGTACGAATTGTACGAAGGCTCGACGCATGAATGGGTTGCAGAACCCAGCGCCGCGACCACGCGCGCACAAGACATGGCGAAAGCGTTTATCGCCCAGCAGTTGAAGGCCGGGCGCAAGGCTGTATAGCACCCCCTCCGTCATTCCCGCGCAGGCGGGTATCCCCTTCCCCGAGGGGAAGGGGATACCCGCCTGC
>CAMDDY010000018.1 GCA_945893125.1 Bordetella parapertussis | reverse complement strand
CGATTTTCCAGGCGCAGGTTGCCGGAGAACACCATCGTCAGCGGGCCCAGCTTCACCGTGACACGGCCCTTGAATTGGTCGGCGCTGATTTGCTCGATGTGGCGCGCACCCGGAAAACACGCGGCGGTTTGCGGCACGTTCATCAGGATCGGCCATGCGGTGGCGGGCGGCAGCGGTATCTCGAAGTGGTTTTCAATTTGCATGTCAGTTGCTGAACGAGCCGCTCTTGATGACTTCACCCATCTTGGCCATGTCCGCCTTGATGAAGGCGGCGAACGCTTCGGGCGTGTTGCCCACAACTTCCACGCCGGCATTAAAAATCATTCTTGCGTCCGTTGCCTTTAACGCCTGCACGATCTCGTGGTTGAGCAGCTTGATGATCGGCGCAGGGGTTTTCCTCGGCGCAAAAAATCCAATGGCGGCTTCCGAGGCGTAGCCCGGCAGGGCATCGCTCACCGGTGGCAGTTCCGGCGCCAGTGGCGAACGCTTGGGTGTGGTGATCGCCAGCGCTTTGACTTTGTTGTTCTTCACATGCGGCAACATCGGCCCCAGCGCGCCGAACATCAGTTGCACTTCGCCGACAAACAAGCCCATCATCGACGGGCCGGAGCCTTTGTAGTTAATGCGCACGATTTTTGTTTTCGCCATGTAGTTGAACAACTCCGCCGCGATGTGCGGCGTGGAGCCGCCGCCACCCGCGCTGTAATTCAACGCGCCGGGTTGCGCGCGGGCCAGTGCGATCAGTTCGCGAGTGGATTTCACCGGCAGCGACGGGTGTATCACCAGCACATTGGGCGAGCTGATCGCAAGCGTAATCGGGATCAGATCGTCGGCGGGGTTCCAGCTTACTTTGGACAGCAGCGGTTGCAGCCACACATAGGCGCCGTAAAACAATATCGTGTAGCCATCGGGCGGCGTGTCGCGGGCGACGATTTCCACCGCGATGCTGCCGCGATTTTCAACGATCACGCGCTGGCCGATGCGCGGGGTGAGTTCCTGCGCGGTGATGCGCGCGCCCCAGTCGTGGTTGCTGCCGGGAGTGGCAGTTAGGATACGGATTACTTTGGTGGGGTATTTTTCTTGGGCCCAGGCGGGTAGAGCTGTCATGGCGATTACCATGGCTGAACATGCACAAATCAAAGTAACTCCCTCGCCCCGCTTGCGGGGATCAGGGCACACTGAAAGCGAAGCAGAGGGCGGGGGTGAGGGGAACTTCGGCGCTTCAAGTTCGCCGGGGGCAGCCCGGCGGCTGGTCACTTTCTTTGAACGGCCAAAGAAAGTAACCCAAGAAAGGCCGCCCCCGGTTCGCCGGCCCTTCGGGCTCCCCAGCGCTGCTCGCCACGCCGGGCGGCTGCGGAACTCGCCCTCGCATACAACAACGGCGCGAGGACTCAGACAGTCCTCGCCGAATTCCCCGGCGCGGCTGCGCTGCTCGGCGGCTCTCAGGGGGGAGTTCACCACAGTCCTGTGCCAGTTCTTCGCTTTTCGTTCTTTCAATGAGCACCCACTATCTTGCGCACTGCGTGCGTAAATTACGATCTCACCAACGCCAGCAACGTCCCCGCATACTCCGAAGCCATGTCCGTCGTAAGTTGTGACACTTCCGCTGATACTTTTTGATGGTCCCCAGTATCAAACGCGGACGCCCGGCGAGTTTTTTCAGAAACGCATCGCTGTCTGCGGCGCTGATCGAATCAGCGGAATAAATCAGATACGTCAGCGCCTTCGCCTGCACTTTGCCGAGTGCTGCGTAGATTGCCATGGTGGGCGGTATGTCGTGTTCGATTTCAGGGAAGGCAAAGCGTGCATTCGATGCGGCGAGGGTGATGTCGCAGCCTACCGCCGTGGCGCAGCCGAAACCGAGCGCGTCGCCCTGCACCCGTGCCACCACCGGCACCGGCACATCGGCCACTGCTTGATACACATCGAGCACCGCGCGCATCATCTTTTGGCGTATCTCGTACGGTGTCATGCCGGCGCGTGATTCGCCTTTGCCGTCGCGCCCGCGACAGAATTGTTTGCCGCGACCTTCGAGCGTGACTACATGCACATCGGGTAGGCTGCCGAGATCACGCAACGTGGCCGACAGTTGCAGCATCATCGCACGCGTGAGCGCGGGTGCGGATGCAGCAACCAACCATAAATACGCAATGATCTTCATCCGCGTGCCTTCTGTTCCGGCGTTGGCGTGAGACCACATCGCAATAGTGAGCTATTTGCTTGATTGACTATGTTAAGCAGCCTGCTTCTGTGCCGCACCAAACGAACGCAACAGTTTGCCGAAGCCCGCGATGCTTCCGGTGTAACCGATTTTTTTAAGCGCCCCCCAGATGCTCACTTGCGAGGTGGAGAGCACCGGCTTGCCGAGGTCTTGCTCGAGGCGTTCGATGATAGCCATGCTTTTCCAGTTGGTACACGCCAGCACGATGGCTTGCGCATCGGCGCAATCGACTTTCTTGCCGAGGTCGTACGCTGTCTGCACATCCAGCCGGCCGATCTGCAAATTGTCGATCACGTTCAAGCCATCCTTGGCCACCACCTTGATACCGTTGGCTTCGATAAACTTCGCGCAGATGTCATTGACTTCCGGACTGTAGGCCGAGCCCAGCGCGATGCGTGTGATGCCCAGCGTCTTGAACGATTCCAGCAGCGCGGTAGACGTCGTGGTCGCCGGTTTGCCGGTGACGCGCGTGATGCGGTCGCTGACTTCGCGGTCGTAGCCCAGGCCTTTGAGAAAACTCGGCGCGGTGGCGCCCAGAATAATCACATCCACATCGGCGCTGGCGAGCAGCTTTGATTCGACATCCAGCGAATCCGCCATTTTGCCGATGGATTCCGGCGTGACGGTAGTGATGGGCAGACGCGCGGTGTGCAGCGTCACGCCCTCGGGCAGCGCTTTGAAAAACTCGGTTTCAACGGTGGTGTTGGAAGAGGGTGCGAGCAGCCCGATGCGGCCGGTAAATGACGATTGCGACATGATGGAATCCTTTCAGTGAATGCGGCAAGTTTAGCAGTACGCCGTGGATTACAATTCGGCTATCGAATACCGGGGGTAACAGAAACACCATGACCGCCTTTATCAAAAACGCCGCTGAATTTCTGTGGGAGCAGCCCGACGCGGGCCACCAGAACGGCGCGTATTCCAAAATGCTGGTGACGCCCGCCAACGCGGCGACAAAACATTTTGATTACCGCATTTCCAGCTATCAGCCCAAGGCGCACGTCGCCGCGCACCGGCACAAAATCCAGGAGCAGATTTACCACGTGCTCGACGGTGTGGGCCTGATGGAAATCGACGGCGTGCGCCGCGTGGTGAAAAAACACGATGTGATTTTTATACCGCCGGGGGCGGAGCATGCGTTGTTCAATACAGGGTTTACCGATCTGACGTTTATTGTGGTGACTTCGCCGCCGGAGGACAAATGACAGCCGACCCATACGATGTAGTAGTAGTAGGCGGCGGCATCGCCGGTCTTTCCGCGGCCAATCGCGCCGCGCAGCAGGGCTTGAAAGTCGCCGTGCTCGAACGCGGCGACGGCCCGCAGTATCTGTGCAACTCGCGCTATTCGGGCGGCGTGCTGCACATTTCCATGCATAACGCCAAAGACCCCGCCGAAAAACTGATGGAGGTGATCCAACACGCCACCAGCGGCAAAGCCGATGCCGAACTCGCGCGTGCGCTGGCAACCACCGCGGGCCGCGCCATCGATTGGCTGCAAAGCGAAGGCGCGAAATACATCCGCGTCGGCAACATCGTGTGGCAGCAGCATGTGCTGGCGCCGCCGCGCCCGATCGTCGCGGGCCTTGACTGGAAGGGCCGCGGTCCCGATGTCACGCTGCGGCAATTGGTGGCGAATCTGGAAAAGCGCGGCGGCAAATTGATACGCCTGCCCGCCGTCACGTTGATGGAAAAAGAAGGCCAGTGCATCGGCGTTGAAGCAGGAGATCACGAAGGGGGCGCCGCCAAGCAACAGCTTCATGCCAAAGCCGTGGTGCTGGCCGACGGCGGCTACCAAGGCAACCCGGCGTTGGTGCGCGAGCACATGGGCATCGATTTCGCCAAGGTCAAAACCCGTGGCGCGGGCACGGGTGTGGGCGACGGCATGCGCATGGCGCGCGCGATGGGCGCGCAATTTTCCGAACTCAAATATTTTTACGGGCACATGTTGTCGCGTGATTCGTTTACCAATGACAAAGTATGGCCGTATCCGCAACTCGACGAACTCGGCACCGTGGGCATCGTCGTCAACGACGCCGGTGAGCGTTTTGTCGATGAGGGTCAAGGCGGCGTGTTCGTCGCCAACACCATCGCGCGGCTGGTCAATCCCTTGTCCGCCTGGGCGATCCTCGATCACGCGATCTGGGAAGGGCCGGGCCGCACCGCGCGCATCCCCGCCAATCCGCAATTGGCCAACGCAGGCGGCACCATCCACAAGGCCGCCACGCTGGGCGAACTGGCGATGATGACCGGCATCAACACGGCCGGGTTGGAGGCCACGGTGGCGGCGTACAACAAAGCGCAGGCCTCCGGCCACACCGCGCAGCTTGCGCCGACGCGTAGCGCGAGTCCCATCGTGCCGTCGCCCATCGTCAAAACACCGTTCTACGCCGTGCCCTTGTGCGCCGGCATGACCTATACCTTCGGCGGCATTTTCACCGACGGCGATGGCCGCGTGATGAGCACGCGCGGCGCGCCGATCGACGGCCTGTATGCGGTGGGCGCAACCACCGGCGGTCTTGAGGGCGGAACCGGCGGCGGTTACGTCGGTGGGCTGATCAAAGGCATTACCTTCGGCCTGCGCGCGGCGGAACACATCGCTCGGTGCGTGAGGGGTGAGGCGTGAAACGTGAGGCGTTAATGCTGTTGGCGACCGCGCTGGGCGTGGGCGCCGCGTCCGCCGTGGACGCACAAACCGCTTCGACAGGCTCAGGACAGGCTTACCCCGTGCGCCCGGTGCGCGTCATCATTGCCGTCCCGGCGGGCGGCGGGCCGGATACGGTCGGGCGCTCCATTACACTGAAGATGTCGGAGCGCTTGGGCCAGCAGTTCGTGGTGGACAACCGGCCCGGCGCCGGCGGCAGCATCGGCGTGGAGACGGCGGCGCGCGCGAATCCGGATGGCTACACGCTGCTGTTTGCATCCGGCACTTTCCTCATCAACCAAGTGCTCTACAAAGTGCCGTACGATGCGCTGCGCGATTTTGCGCCGGTAAGCCTCGCCAGTGAAAGCGCCTACGTGTTTGCCGTCAACGCCACGGTGCCCGCGAAAACCCTGCCCGCGTTTATCGCGCTGGCGAAAGCCAAGCCGCGCGCAATTAACTACGCCTCACCCGGCAAGGGCAGCATGGTGCATCTCACGGCGGAGCTGATCTCCGGCGTCACCGGCATCGAGATGACGCATATCCCGTACAAAGGCATGCCGCAGGCGTTCCCCGATATTATTTCCGGGCAAGTGCAGGTGGCGATATCCAGCGCGCTGACCATGCTGCCGTACATCCGCAGTGGGCGTCTGCACGCGCTGGGCGTCACTGGGCGCGCGCGCAACGCGGCATTGCCGGAGGTGCCGACGATCGCGGAAGCGGGCTATCCCGGGTTCGAGGCGACTCAGTGGTACGGCATGATGGCGCCGGCGAAGACGCCGCTGCCGATACGCACCGTGTTGCAACAGGAAGTGGTGCATGCCATCGCGCAGCCCGACGTGCGTGCGCGACTGACGGCGGAAGGCTCGCGGCCCGTGGGCAGCACGCCGGATGAACTCGCGCAACGCCTGAAAGATGAATTTGCCAAGTGGTCGAAGATGGTCAAAGCGGCGGGCATCAAGGTGGATTGATGCAGCGCCACGCGCGAAGTTTGATTTTACTCAGCGCCTGCCTCTGTGCGACCGGCGGGCTTGTCAGTGCGCAGACGGCGGCGCCGTATCCCAATCGCCCGGTGCGCGTGATTGTCTCTGTGGCTGCCGGCGGTGGCACCGATACCGTCGGCCGTTCGCTGGCGCAAAAGATGAGCGAGCGGCTCGGCCAGCAATTCGTTATCGACAACCGGCCCGGCGGTGGCGGCAGCATCGCGGTGGAACTCACCGCGCGCGCCACTCCTGATGGGCACACGCTGTTGTTTTCGTCGAGCACGTTTGTCACCAATCAACTGCTCTACAAGGTGAGTTACGACGCGCTGCGCGATCTGGCGCCGGTGAGCCTTGCCAGCGAAAACGCATATGTGTTTGCCGTCAACGCGGGCGTGCCCGCCAAAACGCTGCAGGCATTTGTCGCGCTGGCGAAAGCCAAACCGCGCGGATTCAACTATGCATCGTCCGGCAAGGGCGGGCTGGTGCATCTGACCGGGGAATTGGTAAGCGCCGCGGCGGGCATCGAGATGACGCACATTCCCTACAGGGGCATGGCGCTGGCGTTTCCCGACGTGATCTCGGGCCAAGTGCATGTGGCGATATCGAGCGCGCTGACCATGCTGCCGCATTTGCGCGGCGGACGCGTGCATGCACTCGGCGTCAGCAGCCGCAGCCGCATGCCGGCGCTACCCGACGTGCCGACGATAGCCGAATCAGGCTATCCCGGCTTCGAGGTAACACAGTGGTACGGCATGATGGCGCCGGCGCAAACGCCGTTGGCGATTCGGCAAATGCTGCAACAGGAAATGCTGCGCGCGTTGCAAATCCCCGAAGTGCGCACGCGATTGTCGGCGGAAGGCGCCGAGCCGGTGGGCAATACGCCGCAAGAATTCGCCGCGCGGCTCAAGGAAGAATTCGCCAAGTGGGCGAAAACGATCAAGGCTGCGGGCATTAAAGGGGACTAAAAACCACTACCGCAAAGGCGCAAAGAATCCCCGCAAAGAAAAGCCGTTCTTTGCGTTTCCTTTGCGTCTTTGCGCCTTTGCGGTGAAGGGGTTGCCGTGGCCTTTACTGCACCTTACCCAGAAAATCCATCTTGCCGATTTCCACCCCGCCATGACGCAGCAGCGCATAGGCCGTGGCGACATGGAAATAAAAATTAGGCAGCACCCATGAGTTCAGATAATCCAGCCCTTTGAAGTTGAAGGTGTTGGGGCCGGCGGTCAGCGTGATGGCTTTGTCTTCGCTGCCGTCGATTTGCGCCGCGGTCAGCGTTTTCAGAAAATCGATGGCCTTGCGCAGACGCGCCTTGAGTTCGGGCAGTGTTTTTTCGTTATCCTCGAATTTCGGAATGTCGATGCCGGCCAGCCGCGCGCCCGCGCCTTTGGACATATCGGTGGCGACGCGGATTTGGCGCGCGAAGGTAAACATATCGGGGAACAAACGTGCTTCGACAAACGCCGAGTCGTCGATCTTGCGCGCGGTGGCGTGCGCGATGGCTTTGTCGAGTATGGCTTCGAGGTTGCCCAGCGATTTAATCATCGGCGGAATCGAAGCGGTGTACATGGAAATCGTCATGGCAATCCTTGGGTTTTGTTATGTAACGAGGTTGAGCGGCGCAATTATATTCGTTACAGTGTGCTTCTTCCGTTATGTGTCGTCCATTCCTCAAATAAACATAACTAATTGTTTTTAAACGTCTTTTACGGAGCGTGCGTATGTCTCAAGCGGATTCCAGCGAACACCGTGTGATGCTGTTGAACAGCGTCACCGATTTTGCGCGCGGCGTGGATGTCGCGCGCGTGCGCAAGTTGCGCGAAAGCAAAACCGAATGTGATCGCGCGGTGTGGCGCCAAATGGCCGAACTGGGCTGGTTGGGTGTGCTGGCGCCGGAGGAATATGGCGGCATGGGTTTGCAGCTCGGCGACATGGCGATCGTCGCGCAGGGCTTGGCGCGCGCGCTGGTGCCGGAGCCGGTGACGGCGGTCGCCGTGCTCGCGACGCGCGTGCTCGCCGACAGCCCTAACGGGGCGCTGAAGAAAAAACTGCTCGAAGGTCTGGTGTCCGGCGATCTGCTGCCCGCGACCGCGTGGCAGGAGCAGGCAGGCACGCTGGATGTGGGCAAGATCGCGATGCAGGCGACGCCGTTCGAGGGCGGCTTTCGCGTCACCGGCAGCAAGCGCTTCGTGATCGGCGCGACGCATGCGGACGGCTACATTGTTTCTGCAAATTCACCGGCGGGACTGCAACTCATGTGGGTGCCGCGCGACGCGGCGGGCGCGGCGATTGTCTTCGACATGCTTGCCGACGGACGGCAATCGGGCACGCTGAATCTGTCCGACGTGACGGTGGCCAAAGAGAACGTCATTCACGGCGGCGCGGCGGCGGCGGAATCCCTCGCGCGCGCCATCGATCACACCGCGGCCATCGCCGGTGCGGAACTGTGCGGCATCATGGGCCGCTCGCTGGAAATCACCCTCGACTACATGAAAACACGCGTGCAGTTCGGCAAGGCCATCGGCAGCTTTCAGGTGCTGCAACATCGCGCGGTGGATCTTTATATTCAGCAGGAATTATCAACCGCAGTGCTCGCCGATTGCCTCGGTGTGCTGGACGGGGTGAACGAAAATGAGCCCGACGCGAAAACCCGCAGCGCCGCCGCCAGCCGCATCAAGGCGCGTTGCACCGATGCCGCGTTGCTGATTACGCGCCAGGCGATACAACTGCATGGCGCGATTGGGTTTACCGAAGATTGCGACGTGGGCCTCTACGTCAAGCGTGCGATGACGCTGGCGGCGTGGCTCGGCAACGGCATCGCGCACCGGCGACGTTATGCGCGCACGGAAATTCTCGAAGGGGCGGCGGCATGAATGCCGTAACTGCGGTAAAAACCGACTGGAACGCGATGGACGACGAGGTGTTCCGCCTTGATTTGCGCGCGTATTTCGAAAAAGAATTTCCCGACCATCTGCGCTTTTTGCCGCGCCGCCTGCGCTGGGAAGAATCCGCCGAGTGGTGGAAAAAACTCTCTAAAAAAGGCTGGCTCGCGCCCAATTGGCCGGCCGAATACGGTGGTATGGGCCTAACGCCCGCGAAGCTGATTATTTACTGGGAGGAATCCGAGCGCGCCGGTTTGGGCCGCATGCCGGATCAGGGTTTGACCATGGTGGGGCCGATGTTGATCCGTTTTGGCAGCGACGCGCAGCGCGCGAATTATCTGCCGAAAATTCTCGCCGGCGACATCGTGTGGTGTCAGGGCTATTCCGAGCCGAATGCGGGTTCTGATCTGGCCAGCCTGCGCACCGAAGCCGTGCTGGATGGCGATGAATACGTCATCAACGGCAGCAAAATTTGGACCTCGATGGCGCACGACGCCACCAACATCTACGTGCTGGTGCGCACCGACAAAAACGTGAAGCAGCAACGCGGCATCAGCTTTTTGCTGGTGGATATGAAAACGCCGGGCATCACACAGCGCACCATACGCAATATCGCGGGGCACGAAGAATTCTGCCAGGTGTTTTTCGACAACGTGCGCACGCACAAAGACAACCTCGTCGGCAAACTCAACGAAGGCTGGACCATCGCCAAGGGCCTGCTCACCTTCGAGCGCTTGTCCATCGGCAGTCCGCGCCGCCCGTTGCAGGCGTTTGAGCAACTGGACGCGCTGGCGCGCGCGCGGCATCTGTTTGACGACCCCGGATTTGTCGATCGTTATACGCAATTAAAAATGGATTTGAACGACCTGACCTCGCTGTATGGCCGCTTCGTGGAAAAGGTGCGGCGCAGCGAACCGCTGGGGCCGGATATTTCCATGCTGAAAATATTCGCCATGGACACCTATCAGAAACTTTCCGAGCTGCTGCTGGAGGCGGGCGATGAATACGGCGCGTTTGCGGACGAGATCACGCTCGACGGCGAAAAAATCGATGTGATGTCGCCGTTTTACATTTCGCGCCCCGGCACGATTTACGGCGGCTCAAATGAAATTCAACGCAATATTTTGTCGAAGTATGTGTTGCAGTTACCAACAGCGTAATCGGCGCATCAGCGCCACTTCTTTTCCCCTCTCCTTCGGGAGAGGGGAAGGGGTGAGGGAAACAATAATACCGAGAACCAACAACACCCATGCCCAGAAAAATAATCCACACCGACCACGCCCCCAAAGCCATCGGCCCCTACTCGCAAGCCGTGCGCGTGGACAATACCGTCTACTGCTCCGGTCAAATCGGCCTCGACCCGAAAACCATGCAAATGGTGGAGGGCATCGACGCGCAGATACGCCGCGTGCTCGACAATCTCAAAGCGGTGGCCGAGGCGGCCGGCGGCACGTTGAACGACGCGGTGCGCATCACCGTGTATCTCACCGATCTCAAGCACTTCGCCAAGGTGAACGAAATCATGGCGGCGTATCTGAACGAGCCCTACCCTGCGCGCGCGGCCATCGGCGTGGCGAGCCTGCCGCGCGATGCGCTGGTGGAGATTGATGCTGTTTTGGTGCTTGAGTGAGGCGTGAGGGGTGAGGCGTGAGGCGAAACCACCAACGGGGGGGGGGTGACGACTCACCCCTCACGCCTCACGCTTCTCTGGCGGGCCTCGCCAAAGGCACGCTGGACAAACTCGCCAAGCTCAACATCGCCAGGAAATTCGATCTGGTGCTGCACCTGCCGCTGCGCTACGACGACGAAACGCATCTGTATCCGATCAAGGACGCGCCCGCCGCACGCGAGGTGCTGATCGAAGCCATCGTGGTCGAGACCGACATCAAGTATCGTCCGCGCCGCCAACTGGTGGTGCATCTCGAAGACGGCAGTGGTGTGGTCACGCTGCGATTTTTCAGTTTTTACGGCAGCCAGGTCAAGCATTTCGAGGCCGGTGCGCGCATCCGTGCGTTCGGCGAAATTCGCCACGGGTTTTTCGGCGCGGAGATGGTGCATCCGCGTTATCGCGTGGTGCAGGAAGGCGCTCCGGTGGCCGAGGCGTTGACGCCGGTGTACCCGACCACCGCCGGCATGGGGCAGGACACGCTGCGCAAACTGATCGCGCGCGCGCTGGCATCCGAGAAGCTCGAAGACACCTTGCCGGATGCGCTGCTTAAAAAACACCATCTGCCAGGCTTCGGTGACGCAGTGCGCTTTTTGCACAACCCCACGCCCGACGTGTCGCAGGATGATCTGCAACTGCGCGAGCATCCGGCGTGGCGGCGCATGAAGTTCGACGAGTTGCTTGCGCAGCAGCTATCGATGCGCGTGCATCAACAAAAAAGGCGCGGGGTGGGCGCGCCCGCGTTGCGTCCGCGCGGCACGCTGGTGAGCCGCCTGCTGAAAGATTTGCCGTTCAAACTCACGGGCGCACAGCAACGCGCGGTGGCACAGATACGCGAAGACTTGTCGAAACCGCATCCCATGCAGCGCTTGTTGCAGGGCGATGTCGGCAGCGGCAAAACCGTGGTGGCGGCAGTGGCGGCGTTGCAGTGCATGGAGAATAAATTTCAGGTGGCGCTGATGGCGCCCACCGAAATTCTCGCCGAGCAGCACTACCGCAAGTTCTCCGGTTGGCTCGCGCCGATGGGCATCGAGGTGGCATGGCTTTCCGGCAGCACAAAAAAACCCGTTAAAAAACATATACTTGAGGATATCGCCACGGGCAAGACGCCCGTGGTGGTGGGCACCCACGCGTTGTTTGAAGACGACGTGGTGTTCAACAACCTGGGGCTGGCGATCATCGACGAGCAGCATCGTTTCGGCGTGCGCCAGCGGCTCGCGCTGCGGTTAAAAGGTACGCAGGGTTCGGTGGATAAATCCGAAGACCACGCGCAACCGCACCAGTTGATGATGAGCGCCACACCGATCCCGCGCACGCTGGCGATGAGTTACTACGCCGATCTCGATGTGTCGGTAATCGACGAGCTGCCGCCGGGCCGAACAAAGGTGACCACCAAGCTCGTGTCCGACACGCGCCGCGATGAAGTGATCGCGCGCGTGCGTGATGCCTGCGCGGCGGGCAGTCAGGCGTATTGGGTGTGCCCGCTGGTGGAAGAGATTGAAGCCGAAGATACGACCGAGGACAAAAAGCCCAAGCATCCGCGCAAACCCGGACGTGCTGGACTGGAAGCGCTGCAACTCAAGGCCGCGATGGAAACCTACGAGACGTTAAGCGCGGCGTTTCCCGATCTCAAAGTGGGCCTCGCTCATGGACGCTTGAAAAGCGAAGAAAAATCCGCCGTGATGGGCGCGTTTCAGCGCGGCGAAATACAGTTGCTGGTGGCGACCACGGTGATCGAAGTCGGTGTGGATGTGGCTAACGCCTCGCTGATGGTGATCGAAAACGCCGAGCGCATGGGGCTGTCGCAACTGCACCAGTTGCGCGGGCGCGTGGGGCGCGGTGCGGCGCAAAGCGCGTGTATTTTGCTCTACAGCACCCCGCTATCGCCGATGGCGCGCGAACGGTTGAAAATTATTTTTGAAAACACCGACGGCTTTGAAGTCGCGCGTCACGACCTGCGCATGCGCGGCCCCGGCGAATTGCTCGGCGCGCGGCAAAGCGGTGTGCCGCTGCTCCGCTTCGCGGATTTATCGGCCGACGTGGATTTGCTCGATGCCGCGCGGGATGCGGCGGCGGTGTTGCTGACGGAAAACCCGGCGGCGGCACAGGCGCATCTGGAACGATGGCTCTCCGGGCGCGGGGAGTTTCTCAAGGTTTGATTTTTTGAAAAACGCCGCAGAGGAAATTTTTGGGTGGGTACGCTGCGCTTTGCCAACCCTACGCTCCTTAACGTGGAGCCCACCGGCGCGCGCAGGCTTTATGGCGCGCGTCCGCGTGCGGCGCCAAGTTATACCTCTTCCGGGCCTCGATCATCCGAATTTCTTGCGCGCGTCCTCACGCTGTGCGGCCACTTTCTGCTGCTTCTCCAGTTCAGTTGATGCTTGAAGGGCAGCATTGGTACGGTCCTCGCGTTCCTTCATTACCCGAACTATGGGGTATAGCCAAGAGCCGGCAAGGAAGATGACGGGTGTCTCAAAATCTGTGTCACCACGCATCGCCCGATACACTGGCTCATTCGTAGAGCGACTAAGAACTTCAATGCCGGTTTTAACAGATGACGAAGGCCCTTCCTCGCACGTTCTCAGGATGTAGTCAGAACCGTCGGAGGAGAACTCAAACTCCTTATTCGAGGCATCATCAGCCACGATCACGTTTAACAATTGCTGCATTCTTTGAGATAACTGAAGTTTCTTGGACAGAGCGCGCCTTTCTGCTTTTATCAAATCAAAGCGGGTGGCATCTTCTCTCAAAATCCGATCGCACTCATTGAAGTGTTTCTTCACCAACTTCTCCTGCTTCTTGAGGGAGCTTGGGGGAGAGCTGGGCTCGATGAAAAAGTAATAGACGAATAGACCGATTACCGTGAGAGGAATCAATAACGGGACGAAAACGTTCAAGACGACCCATCCCAGCGCTCCCAAGATCAGTATGCCTTGCACGGTCAGCTCCCTCCGGGTGTTTTCATGAAGAGGAATAGCTTTGATATGGGGCGACAGTTTTGCGCCCTAACTCGGTACGCTGTCCGGTTAACTCAGCGCCGAATCGTTCAGAAAAGCTATTATTAAACAATGCTTTAGTCCCTGTCCCGTAAGGTTTCATACAGCATTAAATTTCCACGAAAAGCGGCGCGGTCAAATGGCCAAGGTCTTGCCCCTCTTGTTGCAAAACAAGGCCCATTCGTTCATCAGCAATAATACGCGGAATAGGCTATTGCCGGGATTCGCGGGCACCAGCATTAACTGCTGCACGAAGGCATCGGCTACTTTCATTCTCGGTCGACTGTTGCCTACTATCGAAATACATGTCGCGCAATTCTCTGCGTTCCCTCTGCGCGTCTGGGCTGAAGCCGTTGACCGTCATAACCACCACCCCGCCGCCAAACCCCTTTCTGCGATAATCCCGGCAAAACAATTACCCCGGATCGAAGTGACATCAGCAACAACCCGTATCCCACGCGACAGACTCTGGCGACCGGCCCCCAGTGCGGCGGGCGCGTATCAGCAGTGGCTTACCGACCGCGGTTCGCTCACGCAGCGCATTGAAGCGCGTTCGCCGGGGATGACGGTTAAAGTGATGTTTCAGGGTCGCCGCCGCTTGCATCGCGACGAACGCTTTCTCGCGCGCGCAGGCACTCGGGCGCTGACGCGTGACGTCGTGCTCTATTGCGGCGCAAACCCGGTGGTCTATGCGCACAGCGTGCTTGCACCCGGCGACCGGGGCGCGGGCTGGCGTCTGATGCAGGGCATGGGGTCACAGCCGTTGGGCGCGGCGCTGTTTACCGATCTGCGCATCCGGCGGCTGATGCTGCGGCAACACAAACTGGGGCGCGGGCATGAGTTGTTTCGGCAGGCTGCGCGCATCGCGCCATCGAGGAACACTTTGTGGGCGCGCCGCTCGCTGTTTATAGTCGGCAAATCGCCTATACTGGTAACGGAAGTGTTCTTGCCGGGGGTGCTTGCGCTGTGACATTGACGGAAAAACTGAACGCTTACGAAAAGCTGATGCGGCTTGATAAGCCCATCGGCATTCTGCTGCTGCTATGGCCGGCGTTGTGGGGTCTGTGGTTTGCCGCGCCGCGTATGCAGCGCCTCGACATTTTGCTGATTTTTGTACTGGGCACGATTTTGATGCGCTCCGCCGGCTGCGTGATTAACGATTACGCCGACCGCGATATCGATCCGCATGTGGAGCGCACTAAAAACCGGCCGCTCGCCACAGGGCTGGTCAGCCCGAAAGAAGCGCTGATCATTGCAGCCATTCTTTTGCTGCTGTCGTTCGTGCTGGTGCTGTTTCTCAACAAATTTACCATAGCGCTGTCGGTGGTGGCGCTGGTGGCGGCTGCGTCCTATCCGTATTCGAAGCGATTTTTTCCCTTGCCGCAGGCGTGGTTGGGCATCGCGTTCGGCATGTCGATCCTGATGGCGTTTACGGCCTATCGCAATAACTTGCCGCCCATCGCGTGGTGGTTGTTCGTCGCCAATATTTTCTGGGCGATTGCCTACGACACCGAATACGCGATGGTGGATCGCGACGACGACATGCGGCTCAACGTCAAATCGTCGGCGTTGTTGTTCGGTGTGTTCGACGTGGCGGCGGTGATGGCATGTCACGTTTTGTTTATCGCCATCATGGCCGGCATCGGGCTGTGGACCAAGCTGGGTGTCGCGTATTACGTTGGGCTCGCGCTGGCCTGCGGCATGATTTTGCATCAATATCAGCTCATCAAAACGCGCAACCGCGACAAGTGTTTTGCCGCGTTTCAGAACAACAACTGGGTGGGCATGGCGATCTTTGCAGGACTCGCGCTCGACATGTATCACCGCATTCGTATTTTTTGAAAGAAAGGTTTTCCATGTTTTGTATTCGCAGGCTGTTTTTCCTTGCCGCCGTGGCAGCGTCGTCCACGGCTTTTGCGCAAACCGCTTCGACAGGCTCAGGACAGGCCTATCCCGCCAAGTCGATCCGCGTGGTGGTGCCGTTCGCGGCCGGCAGCGCGACCGACACCGTGGCGCGCAGCTACACGCAAAAATTCAACGAGCAGCTTGGGCAATCGGGGCTGGTCGATAACCGGCCGGGGGCGAATGGCCTGATCGGCGCGGAAGCGGTGGCGAAGGCGGCGCCCGACGGTTACACGATTTTATGCGGCACCAACAGCACCAACGCCGCGCTTGTGAGCCTGTACAAAAAACTGCCCTACGATCAGGAAAAAGACTTCATGCCGATTGCGTTCCTCGGCTCGGTGCCGTTGATCGTGGCGGTGAACAACAGCCTGCCGGCGAAAACGCTGAAAGAAATGATCGCGCTGGCGAAAGCCAAGCCCGGCGAATTTCTCTATGCCTCCGCCAGCACCTCGCAGCGCGTGTCCACCGAAATGTTCGCCAACATGGCGGGCATTAAATTGACGATGGTGCCGTATAAAAGCTCGCCGCACGCCATCAGCGATCTTATTGCCGGACAGGTGATGATGTTCACCGCCGATCTCGCGGTGACCATGCCGCAGGTGAAGGCGGGCAAGATACGCGGGCTGGCGGTCACGTCGATCAAACGCACCGCGCTGATTGATCTGCCGACGGTCGAAGAGGCGGGCGGATTGAAAGGCTACGAGTTGATCGCGTGGTTCGCCGCCTACGCGCCGCGCAACACGCCGCCGGCGGTGATCGAGCGCTTGAACACCGCGCTCAATCAATCGGCCAACAGCAAGGATGTGAAAGACCGGCTGATCGCGTTCGGCGTCGAAACCAGCCCGCACACCCCCGCGCAACTCGCCGAACGCACGCGCGTTGAAACCGTGAAGTGGGCCAAGGCGATCAAGGATGCCGGCATCCAGCCTGAATAACGTGCGTATCCGGATAGGCTGCGGCGCGGGCTACGCGGGCGACCGCTGGGAGCCCGCGCTCGAATGCGTGGAGCGCGGCGATATCGGTTATCTCGTTTATGAAACGCTGGCCGAGCGCACTATTGCGCTCGGCCAACTCGAAAAACTACGCGATCCGGCGCGTGGGTTTAACCCGATGCTGGAAGCGCGCTTGAAGCTCGTATTAAAACCTGCGCTGGAACGCGGCGTGCGTATTGTCAGCAATATGGGTGCGGCGAATCCGCTCGCGGCGGGCGAAGCCGTGTTGCGCGTGGCGCGCGAACTCGGGTTGGCAAAGCTCAAAGTGGCGGTGGTGCTCGGTGACGACGTGACGGAACTCGTGCGGTGTATCAATGTGCCGCTGATGGAGAACGGCGAGCCACTGGACACCATCAAGCCGATGATGGTGTCGGCCAATGCCTATCTCGGCGCGGACGCGGTGGCGGCAGGGCTGGCCACCGGGGCGGACGTGGTGATTACCGGACGTGTCGCTGACCCGTCACTGTTCGTCGGTTGCATGCTCGACGGCCTGGGCTGGAGCAACGAGGATTATTCACGGCTCGGGCAGGCCACCGTCGCCGGGCATTTGATGGAATGCGCGGGGCAGGTCACCGGCGGCTACTTTGCCGACCCCGGCTTCAAGGATGTGGCGAATCTCGCGCGACTGGGTTTCCCGATTTGCGAAATGCACGCCGACGGCGCGGCGTTTATCACCAAGCCCGAGGGCAGCGGCGGCGCGGTCACGCCGGCGACCTGCAAGGAACAGTTGTTGTATGAAGTGCATGACCCGGCGCGTTATGTCACGCCGGATTGCGTGGCGGATTTTACCGGCGTGAAGTTTAGCGAAAGCGCGCGCGATCACGTCACCTTCGCGGGCGGACGCGCCGCGCCGCGCACCAGCACCTACAAAGTCAGCGTCGGTTATCGCGCGGGCTATGTCGGCGAAGGCCACATGACTTACGCCGGGCCGGGCGCGTTGAATCGTGCCAAGCTCGCCGGCGATATCGTGCGTGAACGGCTGGCGCTGCGTGGTATTGCGCTCGAAGAATTGCGCGTGGATTTGATCGGGCATTCTTCGCTGCACAGTGTAATGTCGTGTGGTGACCATGCCGAACCCTACGAAATCCGTTTGCGCGTAACGGGGCGTTCGCAAAACAAGGCGGATGCCGCTGCCGTCGGCGAAGAAGTGCAAACGCTCTACACCAACGGCCCCTGCGGCGGCGCCAGCGACTTTATGCAAGTGAAAGAAGTGGTGGGCGTGCGCTCGATTTTGCTCGATCGGTCACGCGTCAAAACCGAAGTGCGGATGTTGTCGCTATGAAGTTGCGCGAAATCGCGCATTGCCGCGCCGGCGACAAAGGCAACACGCTCAACGTGTCGGTGATTGCGCACGACGAGCGCGATTTCCGCTTGTTGCAGGATCAAGTGACCATAGCGCGCGTGCGCGGCGCGTATGGCGCCTTGGTCAAAGGCAAGATAGAGCGTTACGAACTGCCGAATATCGGCGCGCTGAATTTTGTGTTGCATGATGCGCTGGCGGGCGGCGTGACCACCTCGCTATCCAGCGACCCGCACGGCAAAAGTTTTTCCGCGATCATGGTGGCTATCGATTTGCCGGAGCCGGAAGTCGTTCATGGGCGGAAGGGCAAAAGTTCTTAGACGCAGATTTACGCAGATTAAAACCCACCATCGTCATTCCAGCGAAAGCTGGAATCCAGGCCGTGCCAAATGCGCAGCATCTGTTCAGGCCCTTCGGGCGAATTTACCACCTGGGTTCCAGCTTTCGCTGGAACGACGGTAGGGGTTTAATCTGCGTTCATCTGCGTAAATCTGCGTCTAAAACGGTGTTTAATAAAGTGAATAAATACAATAACTTACGTGAATTTATCGCGCAGCTTGAAACACTCGGCGAGTTAAAGCGCATCGGCGTCGAGGTCGATCCGTGTCTGGAAATGACCGAGATTTGCGACCGCGTGTTGAAGGCAGGCGGCCCGGCGCTGTTGTTTGAAAAACCCGCCGGCCACACCATGCCAGTGCTCGGCAATTTATTCGGCACGGTGAAGCGCGTGGCGCTGGCGATGGGTGCGACACCCGATGAAGATCCTTACGTGCGACTGCGTGAAATTGGCGAAACGCTCGCTTACCTGAAAGAGCCGGAACCGCCCAAGGGCCTGCGCGACGCATGGGATAAACTGCCGCTGTTAAAACAAATCATCACCATGACGCCGCGCGTGGTGTCGAGCGCGCCGTGCCAGGAAATCGTCTGGGAAGGTGCTGACGTCGATCTCGCGCGCCTGCCGATCCAAACCTGCTGGCCGGGCGACATCGCGCCGCTGATTACCTGGGGACTCACCGTCACGCGCGGCCCCAACAAGCCGCGGCAGAATCTCGGCATCTACCGTCAACAGGTGCTCGCGAAAAACAAAGTCATCATGCGCTGGCTCGATCATCGCGGCGGCGCGCTGGATTTTCGCGATCACAAACTTGCGCATCCACGCGAGCCGTACCCGGTGGCTGTGGCATTGGGTGCGGACCCGGCGACGGTGCTGGGCGCGGTGACGCCGGTGCCGGATAGCCTGAGCGAATATCAGTTTGCCGGACTGCTGCGTGGCGCTAAAACAGAAATCGTCAAGTGCATCACGCACGGCTTGCAAGTGCCCGCGAGCGCCGAAATCGTGTTGGAAGGATTTATCTATCCCGGTGAAACTGCGTTAGAAGGCCCCTACGGCGACCACACCGGCTACTACAACGAACAGGAAAAATTCCCCGTATTCACCATCGAGCGCATCACCCAGCGGCGCGACGCGATCTACCATTCCACGTATACCGGCAAACCCCCCGACGAACCGGCGATGCTCGGCGTGGCGTTGAACGAAGTGTTCGTGCCGCTGTTAAAAAAGCAGTTTCCCGAAATCGTCGATTTTTATCTGCCGCCCGAAGGCTGCTCATATCGCATGGCTTGTGTGAGCATGAAAAAACAATACCCCGGCCACGCCAAGCGCGTGATGTTCGGCATCTGGAGTTTTCTGCGCCAGTTCATGTACACCAAGTTCATCATCGTCACCGACGATGATGTCAACGTGCGCGACTGGAAAGAAGTGATCTGGGCCATGACCACAAGAGTCGATCCGCGCCGTGATACGCTGATCGCCGATGCCACGCCGATGGATTATCTGGATTTCGCCAGCCCGGTGGCGGGACTGGGGTCGAAGATGGGCATTGATGCCACTCATAAATGGCCCGCCGAAACGGATCGGCGCTGGGGTACGCCGATAGCCATGGATGATGCGGTGAAAAAACGCGTGGATGAAATCTGGAAGACGCTGGGACTTTAGTTCGCCTGTATACCCGCCGCCTTGATAATGCCGGCGGCAATATCCGCCTGCTCGCGCACATATTTGTCGAATTCGGCCATGCTCATCGACATGGGTTCCGCGCCGAGATTGTCGATGCGTTTGCGCACCTCCGGCAGCGTGGTTGCCTTGGCGATTTCGCTGTGCAGGCGTTGCATCACGGGGCGCGGCGTTTTCGACGCGACAAACACGCCCACCCAAAATGGAAAATCCGCGTCGGTAAGTCCCGATTCCGCGATGGTGGGCAGGTCGGGCAATTTCGGCGAGCGGCGATCGCCGCTTAACGCCAACCCGCGCACGCGACCGTCGCCCATGTGCGCCAGTGCGGTCGATACCGGCAGAAACGACCAGTCGATGCGCCCGGCAATCACATCCACCAGCGCTTCGGGCGAGCCTTTATAGGGAACCTGCACCGCGTCGATGCCCGCGCGCAGCCGGAAGCGCTCGGCGTTCATGTGCGTACCGGTGCCGCTGCCGCCGGTGCCGTAGCTTAAGGCTTTCGGTTTTGCCTTGGCCGCGTTGATCAGATCCTGCACGGACTTCCAGTTGTGGTGCGGGGAAACCAGCAGCACGTTGGGTTGGATGGCAAGCGGCGCCACGGCGGCAAAATCGC
Source organism: Bordetella parapertussis (assembly GCA_945893125.1). GTDB lineage: Bacteria > Pseudomonadota > Gammaproteobacteria > Burkholderiales > SG8-41 > UBA5216. Next base: position 740 of record CAMDDY010000018.1, on the reverse strand, counting down.
GCAGCATGTCAAACGGCAGTTTTCGGTACATGAACGGCGCCACCACCTGCGCCGAGGTGTTGACCATCATCACATGGCCGTCGGCTTCCGCCTGCAACACAATGCCCGCGGCGAGCGTGCCGCCGGCGCCGACGCGATTGTCGATCACCACGGATTGCGCAAACGTTTTCGCCAGCGGTTCCGCGATCGCGCGCGCAAACAAATCCACCGGGCTGCCGGGCGAACTGGTCGCCACCATGCGGATGGTTTTGCGCGGAAAGTCTGGTGCGGCGGGCTGTGCCTGCGCCTTAATCACTGTCATCGCAAACATTGTCGCGGTTACCCAAGTAATTTTTTTCATGCGCTCAGCCTCCAATAACTTATGCTTTAATTGTAGCGCCGTTGCGAGGAGTCGCAATCAAAATCAACAGGTACCAAGGAGTTCCCATGCTGCGCAGTGAAAATGCGATATTGACCACCCATACCGGCAGCCTGCCGCGTCCGCATGCGTTGCTGCAATTATATGGGCAGCGCTCGCGCGGCGAGCCGGTGGACGAGGCCGCCATCGAAGCCGCGGGCAGCGTGGCCATGCGCGCGGCGGTGCAGGGCCAAATCGATTGCGGCATCGACATCGGCAACAACGGCGAGCAGCAGCGCGAAGGATTTTTTCTCTATGCGCAGCGGCGCATGACCGGCTTTGGCGGAAGCTGGCGGCGCTGGCCGCGCCAGGATGTCGAGCGTTATCCCGAATACAAGCGCAT
>CAMDDY010000017.1 GCA_945893125.1 Bordetella parapertussis | reverse complement strand
ATTGCCGATCATTTGTGTGGCGGAGAGGCCGGTAGCCGCCACTTGCTTCGCGAGTTTCTTCCGGTGTAATACCTCGGAGAGTTCATCAACCAGCGCGCGGCTGGTGTAAAGCGCGATTTCCTTTTCGCCTGCCAGATCAATCAACCGACAGAGACGATGCGCACCGGGCGCGATGGATAGCTTTCTGTCGGGTTGGCGGCGGATAGCGGCGTACTGGGCAGCGCTAAAAGCGCACAGGCAAGCGCACCGACAGCATGCACGCTTCTCATGTTTGCGGTTCCTCGCGATCTTGTGTTTGACCGATTGTGTATTGTGCCTTGCTTCACCGCGGCCTGATGTTCGTATTGCGGAGTAATTGCAAGTGCATGTTTTTAAACAATATTTGTGACGCCTTCTGATTGTGGCATGATGCCATCCGCGCACTGGCCGCAGACGCGCAAATCAGGGGAGTCAAGCATGTCCAAACCAATTCGCGGGTGGGTTTCGCTGGCTGCGTTGATGTCCTGCGTGACAAGCATCGCTTTTGCGCAATCGTTCCCCACCAAGCCGGTGCGCTTCATCGTGGGCTTCGCGCCGGGCGGCGGCGTGGATGTCAGCGCCCGCATCATCACGCAGAAAATGAATGAGCTGTTTGGACAAACATGGATAGTGGACAATCGCGCGGGCGCGGGCGGCACCATCGGCACCGACATCGCGGCCAAGGCGCCGGCGGACGGCTACACCGTGATGTTTTGCGGCATCTGGTCGCATGGCATTGCGCCCTCGCTTTACAAAAAACGGCCGTACGACCACTACAAGGATTTCGCGCCGGTAACGACGATCGGCGCCACGCCCAACGTGCTGGTGGTCAACCCGGCGGTGCCGGCAAAATCGGTGAGCGAATTCATTGCCTACACCAAGGCCCAATACGGCAAAACCGTTATCGCTTCTCCCGGCACCGGCAGTTCGCCGAACATGACGATGGAACTGTTTCGTCTGACCACCGGCATCACCTTCGTACATGTGCCGTACAAGGGCAGCGGTCCCGCGCTGATCGATCTGCTCGGCGGCCACATCCAGGCGATGTTCGATAACATGTCATCGTAATTGCCGGTGATGAAATCAGGACGCACGCGCGCACTGGCGGTTACCTCGAGCAAGCGCAGCACGCACCTGCCGGATGTGCCGACCATGATCGAATCCGGCGTGAAACTCGACGTGACCGTGTGGTACGGCCTGTGCGCGCCCGCCGCGACGCCGAAACCCGTACTCGCCAAACTCAACGCAGACTTCACCAGTATGTTGAGCGCACCCGACACGCAACGCCGCCTCGCCGAACACGGCGTCGATGCCGGCCCGTCGACGCCGGAGCAATTTGCCGCGTTTATCAAAGCCGAAACGCAAACTTGGGCGCGCGTGGTGCGCGACGCCAAGGTGCCGCAGCAGTAGCATGCCGCGAACTTCATACGCAGAATCTGCATCCATGCGGCGAAGAACTGTGGCGCTGGGCATTCTGGGTGCTTTGAACGCCGCGTACGCCTGGTGCCAGACGCCATCGGGCGTCTACCCATCAAAGCCCATACGTATCGTCACCTCGGATGCCGGTGGCGGCAATGATTTTGTCGCGCGGCTGATCGCGCAAGGGTTGACCGCGAGCCTCGGTCAGCAAGGCGTGGTGGACAATCGGCCGGCGGGCGTGATTCCCGGCGAGATTGTGTCGAAAGCGCGGCCCGATGGATACACCTTGCTGGTGTATGGCAACAACCTGTGGATCGGGCAGTTTCTGCAACACTCGCCGTATGATCCGGTGCGCGACTTCGCGCCGATCTCGCTCATCGGCCGGGCGCCCAATGTGCTGGTGGTGCATCCCTCGGTGGCGGCAAGCTCGGTGAAGGCGCTGCTGGCGCTGGCGAAAGCGAAACCCGGCGAACTCAACTACGCGTCAGGTTCCATCGGCTCGTCGTCGCACCTCGCGGCGGAATTGTTCAAGCACCTGGGCGGCGTCAATATCGTGTGGATACCCTACAAGGGCGGCGGCCCGGCGATGAGTGCGATGATCGCGGGACAAGTGCAATTGAGTTTTGGCACGGCCGCCGCCGTGGCGCCGCACACAAAATCCGGCCGATTACGCGCGCTGGCCGTGACCAGCGCGCAGCCGACAACGCTGCTGCCCGCGTTGCCGGTGGTGGCGGCGGATTTGCCGGGCTACGAGTCGGTGGCGTTTTACGGCATTTTCGCGCCGGCGGGTACGCCCGTGTCGCTGATCACGCGCCTGAATCGCGAGATCAAGTCGCTGCTGGAGGGCGCCGCCGTGAAAGAGCGGCTGTTCAACGCGGGGATTGAAATCGATGGCGGTGCGCCAGCCGCATTTGCAGCGGCGATTCAGTCCGACATGATCCGCGTGGGCAAAATGGTGAAGGAGGCGGGCATACGGGTTGACGGGCTGCGGCCCGCGCGTTAATCGACCGCGGCTTCCGCCACCAGTCGCTGACACAACGGCGCGACCGTATCGCATGCTCCGATGCGCCAGCAGTGCGCCAGTATGTCATCGGCAGCGCGCGCCGGATAAACGGTGCGCAACTGCGCCAGCGCTTTTTCCGACACATCATCATCGGTCAACGGGCGCTGCACACTCCCCCGGCAATGCGCCACGCGGGCTTCCAGGATTTTGCCGTTGTCGAACACCACGCGCGCACGGGCGGCTTCACGTCCGAGACTGGCGTCGCTGGTGCAGGTGACTTTATGGCGCAGCGTCTCGACACGCGGCTCGTTTACCACGGCGTCGGTCACTTGGGCGATGCCGGCTGCCTGGTAAATCAATGACACCGCCGCCCAGTGCTGAAAACTCACCAGCGCCTGTCCGCGATCCCGTGGCGCGACGCGGTTGGTGAGCTTTTCGGCGAGCGGGTTGGCGCTGAGTTCCACGCGCGCGATGTGTGCAATTTGCGCGGGGTCAAACGACGGTGTGCGAGCAATCTCCAGACACGCATCGATGATCGGATGTACTACGAAGCCCGAGGGATACGGCTTGTAGGCTATCGATGACATCTCGAAGGCCTCGCCAAGTTTATCGACGGCCACATCCAGATTCGGCCGCGTGCCGAACGACACGGCGAAACCTTTCGCGCCTTCGATCATGCTGTCGGAACAGTCGAAGCCGCGCGCCGCCAGCAACGCCGCAGTGAGACCGCAGCGCGCGCCGTGGCCATAGGTGAAATGGCTGGCCATCGTCGATTGCGCTTCGCGCAGCCCGGCCGCCTGATTGGCGGCGTGGCCGATGGCCGCGGTCATGCCTTGTTCATCCAGCCCCAGCGCCTTGCCTGCCGCGACCGCGCCGCCGATCACGCCGGCAAGCCCCTTCATGGATAATCCGACATGGCTTTCCGCCGGCGGCACGCACAGTATATTGCCCACGCGGCACTGCACTTCGACGCCAAGAATCAACGCATGCAGCAGTTGCTTGCCCGTCATTGCCTGGCGTTGCGCCAGCGCCAGCAGCACCGCCACCACCGGCGCGGTGGGATGTGCCACGGTGGTAAAATGCGTGTCGTTGAATGCCAGCGCACCCGAACTCATCGAGTTGATGAATGCAGCGTTCAAGCTGTCGATCTGCGCGCGATGGCCCACTACCGTGGTATCGGCCGCGCCGTTAAACTCGGCGAGGTGATCGCGCATCAGCAGCACATCGTCTTCGCGCGAGCCGCCCGCGGCACAACCCATCCAATTGACAAAAGCGCGCACGCCCTCGTGTTGAACCGCCGCCGGCAGCGCGTCAAACCGCGAATCGCAGACGTAGCGCGACAGGATGCGCGTGATGTCTTTCATGCACGCATCAGGACTAACGAACGCCCAGCAACTCCACCTCGAACACCAGTGTTGCATTCGGTGGAATCGCACCGCCCGCACCGCGTTCGCCATACGCGATGGCTGACGGACAGGTAAGCTTGGCCGCGCCGCCGGTCTTCATCAGCGCGACGCCTTCGGTCCAGCACTTGATCACGCGGTTCAACGGAAACTCAATCGGCTCGCCGCGCTGGTAGGAGCTGTCGAACACTTTGCCATCGGGAAACGTGCCTTTGTAATGCACTTTGACGGTGTTGGTCGCAGTGGGCTGAGCGCCATTGCCTTCCTTGAGCATGCGTATCACCAGACCGCTGGCGGTGACTTTGGCGCCCGGTTCTTTTGCCGCTGCGGCGAGCGTGGCATCGGGAGCGGCTTGTGCGTGGGCTTGCGTCGCGCCGGCCAGCAGAAAACCAACGGCGGCAGCGCTGACAAACAGGCGTTTCAGTAATGAAAAATGGATGGGCATAGGGTTGCTCTGGTTACTCTGGTTCATGATCGGTATGTTTTTTGAGGTTGATAAGGGCAGCGGTTTTTAAATCAGGCTTTCAAACCTTTGCGTGCCATGAATTCAGGGAAAGCATCCTTGGCCTTGGCGCCGCGCAACACGTGGGTGGTGTATTCGTGCTCGGACTCGAACTGTTGTTCCATATTCATCGCCATCTGTTTCAGCATCAACGCCTTCACGCCCATCACCGCGCCACGATGGTTGGCGGAAATCATTTTGGCGATTTCCATGGTCTTTTCGCGCAGTTTCGCGCGCGGCACCAGGTGATTCAGGAGCCCGATGCGATAGGCTTCCTCGGCGCCCACGATGCGTGCGGTAAACAGCAACTCTTTCGCGACCGGCCAGCCGACCTGATTGGGCAGGGTCCAGGTGCTGTTGATGCGGCCATAGGCCGCGGCGAGAAAGCGGAACTTCGAACCTTCGCAGCCGATGCGTATATCGAGCGACGACACCAGCACCGCGCCGCCGCCATACGCCAGACCGTTCACCATGCCGATGATCGGTTTGGCGCACGCGGAAATTTCAAAACGTTCCTTGTTGTCGCGCATTTCATCCAGTTGCTGGTCGCTGAATTTCGCGTCGTTTTCCAGTTGCTCGTGAATATCGCCGCCCGCCGTGAAGGCGCGTTCGCCCGCGCCGGTGATGACGATGCAGCCGACGGCATCGTCGGCTTCGGCCTGCTTCACCGCTTGATGCAGTTCCTTGCCCAGCTTGCGGTTCATCGCGTTCATTTTTTCCGGGCGATTGAGGGTGATGATGGCAACGCCGTCTTCAATGTCGTACAGAATATGTTCGTAACTCATGGTGTGTTCTCCTGAAAGGGTGTGTTACATGCTGGAACTTGCATCCCGCGTGGTGGCAGGAGCGTATCACGCCATTCGAGTGCGGGGAAAGCTCGCGGTGGCGTCAGCCGCTCCGCGCGTCCGCCAGCACCAGATCGGACGCTTTTTCGCCGATCATAATCGACGGCGCATTGGTGTTGGACGCCACCATGGTCGGCATGATCGATGCGTCACACACACGCAGCCCTTCGATGCCGTGTACCTTGAGCTTGGCGTCGACCACGGCGCGCGCATCCGTGCCCATGCGGCAGGTGCCGATGGGGTGATAAGAAGTTTGCCCCGTGGCGCGGGCATGATCCAGCAGCGCGTCGTCGCTTGATGCCTCCGGCCCCGGTCGTGTTTCGCGCACGATGTGTTGTGCCAGGCCCGGTTGCGCCGCGATTTTGCGGATCATGCGCAGCGCCGCAACGATGGTGCGTATATCGTGCTCGGCTGACAGATAGTTGGCGTGTATTTCCGGCGGTGCGGCTGCGTCCGCGCTGCGGATATGCACGGAGCCCTGTGATTCGGGCCGCAGACAATAACAGCCGATGGAGAACCCCGGATACGGGTCCAGTCCCATGCGTTCGGCGAACGAGCGCGCGTTCGCGTTCCCACCGTAATGGCTGCTGGCCATCGACAACTGGTGCAACTGCATCTTGATGTCGGGGCGCGGCAGATCGGGGCTGCTGCGCGCAATCGCCATCGAGGTTGCCGACGAGGTGCTCATCAACCCGCGTCCCAGGAACAACCAGCGCGCGCCCATCTTGGCCTTCAGCAGCGGATTGCGCAGGATGGTGTTCAACGTGATGTTGAGTTGGGTTTCAAAGCCGAGCCGCACATGCAGATGATCGCGCAGGTTTTCGCCGACGCCGGGCAGGTGATGCGCCACGTTCACACCCGCGCGTTTTAACACGTCGCCGTTGCCGATGCCCGAGAGTTCAAGCAGTTGCGGCGATTGCACGCTGCCCGCGCACAGCAATACTTCGCGGCGCGCTTTCACGGTGACGTCTTGTCCGCCCTTGCGATACACCAACCCCACCGCGCGGTGGCCTTCGAGCAACACGCGCTGCGTCAGCGCGCCGGTTTCGACCGTGAGATTGGCGCGGCGCATCGCGGGCCGCAGGTAGTTGTCGCCGGTGTGGCGCCGCCAGCCGTGTTTGGTGTTGTATTGCAGATAACTCACGCCCTCGAAGCGTGGCCCGTTGTAATCCTCGACCGCCGGCACGCCTGCCTGCTGCGCGCCCTCGATAAACCCTTGCGACAACGGATCGCGATCAAGGTAACGCGTGATGTGCATCGGCCCGTCATGCCCGCGGTAGGCGGGGTCGCCCGGCGCGAAACTTTCCATGCGTTTGAGATACGGCAGTATGTCGCCGCTGCCCCAGCCGGGGTTGCCGAGGGATTCCCAGTGGTCGAGTTCCAGCGGATCGCCGCGCACCCAGATCATGCCGTTCACCGCGCTCGATCCGCCCAGCGCGCGCCCGCGCGGCCAGAAGATACTGCGGCCGCCCACCTTTTCGTCAGGCTCGGTGGCAAAGCGCCAGATCGCGCGCTCGCCGATAAGAATGTGCGCGATGCCCGCCGGAATTTTGATCCACATCCAGCGATCGTCTTCGCCGGCCTCAAGCAGCAGCACGCGATGTTCGCCGGAAGCGCTTAGCCGGTTGGCCAGCACGCAGCCGGCGGAACCCGCGCCGACGATGATGTAGTCGTATTCAGTGGAGGCGTTCGATGTCATAGGGCGTGTCACGCTTGGAGGAAGGGTCTCGACAGTTCAGGGATAGCGAAACCCAAAATTGGGGTAGCAGCAGGTTGTGTAACCGCATTATCGCGGTGGGTTCCATTTTCCACCAAACCCGGATTCGATGCCGTGGATGGCGGGTGCTTGATTTTTGTATATACGTATATACAATAACCCTATGGACAAGGATCCCAAGAAGGAAGACCGCAATATTGTAGAGCGTGGTCTTTCATTGGATCTCGCCGCACGGCTGGATTGGGCCACGCTCTGATTTGGGAAGACCGGCGTAAAAACTATGGAGAACGGCGCTACTGTGTGCTGGGCTTCATCGAAGAACGGCTGCATAGCGTGGTTTTTACCCCACGCGACGGCAAGCCTCGGGTCATCAGTCTGCGCAAAGCTAATAAACGTGAGGTGAGACGCCATGAAAAAGCAAGCCAGTCCTAAAAAGCCCGCTCGTGAAAATCCGGAATGGACAACGGCCATGATTGCGAAGGCACGCCCAGCGAGAGAGGTTTTGCCGAATATCTTTGGCGCGCGTACTGCGGCAGCCATGCTCAAGCCACGAGGCCGTCCCAAGTCTGCACATTCAAAAGTCGCGATCAGTCTGAGATTGCAGCCCGACACCATTGCACGCTGGAAGGCGACCGGCCCTGGATGGCAGACACGCATGGCGGATGTGCTACGCGAGTCAGTATAGGCGCATTGCCAATCAGAATCCCCGCGCCGCCCCTGTTGCGCGCTACTGCGCCTTGATACCCGCGGCCTTGGCGATCTGTTTAACCGAATCATTTTCGCGCCGCACAAAACGTGCGAACTCGTCCGGCGTCATGTGCAGTGGTTCAGCGGCGAGCTTTCGCAAGGGTTCGCGCAGCGCGGGCAAGGCTACCGTGCGCGCCACGTCTTTGGCGATTTTGTCTATGATGCCCGCACCCACGCCGCGCGGTGCCCAGATGCCGAACCACAGCGATTCTTCATAACCGGCCACACCCGCTTCAATCAGTGTCGGCACATCCGGCAGCAGCGCGGAACGCCACGGGCTGGTGACGCCCAGCGCGAGCAACCGGTTGCCGTGGATAAACGGCAACGCGGTGCCGATGGTCGGCAACCAGTAATGAATGCGCGCCATCATCACGTCGTTCATCGCCTCCGGCCCGCCTTTGTAGGGCACGTGCAGCACCTCGACACCCATCGCGAGACGCAATTTCTCGGCGGCGAAATGTGCGCCGCTGCCGATGCCGGCGGAACCAAAGGTCACATGCCCCGGCTTCGCTTTCGCCAACGCAATCAATTGCGCCACGCTTTTGATGCCGAGCGATGGGGCCACGGCGAGCACCTGGTACATGCTGGCGATGGGCGCGATCTCGATAAAGTCGCGCTGCGCGTTGTAGGGCAGTTGCGTGTAAAGCACGGTGTTGATGGTTTGGCTGATGCCGCTCACCAGCAGCGTGTAACCGTCGGCGGGTGCGCGCGCCACCAGCGCCGTGCCCAGCGTGCCGCCCGCGCCGGGCCGGTTATCCACCACGATTTGTTGCCCCCAGGCGTCGGATAGCTTTTGCATGACCAGCCGACCGACGATATCAAGACTGCTCCCCGGCGATATCGGGAATACCGCGCGCACGGGTTTGGCGGGGTAGGTCTGGGCTGGCGTGACGGGCGCGTGAAGCATGCCGGCGAATATAATGTAACTATATGTTTTTATTGATATTTTTAACATTGCAATAACGGGCGCAAGCGACGCGCATCGGTCAGTTTTTCGATCTGCCAGATCGCATCACACAGTGCGCGCGATTTTTTCACGCCGAGTACGGGCACCATCAGGTGATAACACTTTTCATCGACTTCGGCGCGGGTCATCGGATTGTCGGGCGTGCCGCGCACGGCTTCAGTATGGTGGCGCACCACGCGACCATCCCGCAACGTGATTTCAACGATGCCCTGACGTTGCGGCAGTTTCTGTTGCAGCGCCTCGTCGCCGATGAGTTCGATGCGTTTGCGCAGCGCCAGCACCTTGTGATGCCGCATGCGTTTTTTGTCATGCGCGGAATCAAACGTCGCGATGCCATCGAGCAGCATCACCGCGCACATGTGCTGCATGCAGATGTCGGGCATGTCGCGATCGCCCACGGTGTTGGCGCCGGTGATCGACACGCGCACCACCAGCTTTTCCACGTCAGCGGCCTTTATCTTGTGCCCGCGTATCAGCGTGAGCAGCGAATCAAGCGGCGCCTGGATCGGCGAGCCGACGGTCCAGCGTTTGATATTGGTGCGCATGATCTCGTACGTGCCGCCGAGCTCGCGCACGAGTATAGAGGGATCGGGCGCGCGACCGGTGCGCGTGGATTCATCGTAGGCTGCGTAAAAGCCGCGCTCACCAAAAAAGATGTCGTCGGTGGCGGTGCAGCCGGCGGCAACCATCGACACCGCAGTGGCGCCATTGCGCGCGGGCATGCCGCCGAAATCAAAGGCCTTTTCGATGTGTTCGGTGTCGCGCGCGTAGCTCGACAGGCCGCCCGCTTGCTGCGCGGCATACGCTAGCGCGTAACGCACCTGCTTTGCGTTAAAGCCGCACAGCGCGGCGCTGGCGGCGGTGGCGCCGAAGGTGGGGCCGAAGCAATGCGTGAGGTGGCCGACCCGGCGAAACGCCGAATCACCCAGCGACATATTCAGCCGCGCGCCGACATCGTAGCCCAGCGCCACGGCGCGCAACAGCGCAGTGCCGCTGCTGTGGTGTTTTTCACCAAACGCCAACGCGGCGGCAACAATGGCGCAGCCCGGGTGCATCATCGACGGCGCGTGCGAATCGTCTGTTTCATCGGCGTGCGCCATCATCGCGTTCACCAGCGCGGCATTCACCGTGGTGGTTACCCTGCGCGAACCGACCACGGTGGCCTCTTTCGTGCCGCCGAGGGTTTTGGCGTAGGCGAGCGCGGCCTTGCCCGGCGGGAGTTTGCTGCCCGACACCATCGCGGCAAAAGTGTCGAGGATGTGATGCCTGGTTTTTTCTGTGACGGCTTTCGGCAGCGCCTTGCGTGGCGCGGCGGCGATATAGGCGGCCAGCGTTTGCGTGATCGGTGAGATTTTTGCTTCAGTGGTGATGGACAAGGGGACTCCTTTTATTGGGTCATGCCGATGTCGGCCAGCACGCCGCGTGTCACTTCATATTGCCGGCGCAGCAGCTCGCGCGTGGGCGCGGATTTTCTGAAATCCTGGTCTTGCAGATCGGCGGCCAGCAGGCGCTTCCATTCGGCGTTGTTGGACACGCGTTCCAGCAGGTTTTCCCAATACAGGATTTGCGCGGGCGCGAGGCCGCGCGGGGCCATCGCGACGGTGAAGCCGTTGGTCAGAATATCGTAACCCTGCTCCTTGAGCGTGGGCACGTCGGGCAGGGCGGCAAGGCGCTGCGCGCTGGAAACACCGAGGATGCGCATCGCGCCGCTTTTGTGATGCGGCGCCAGGTTGTCGATGCTGACCGCAGACATGTCGATGTGCCCGCCGAGCAATTGCGTCACCGACTCCGCGCCGCCGCTGAAGGTGACCACCTTCAGGCGCCGCGCGTCGACGCCCGCCGCCTTGGCGAGCAAGGCGAACATCAGATGCGGCGCACCGGCGCGCGAACTGCCAAGCGAGGTGGTGAGCGATTGCGCATCCTGCTTCAGGCGCTCAAGCATGTCGGGCAGGGATTTCAGCGCGGTGTTGCCGGCGCGCACCGCGATGCCACTCGCCTCGTTGGTGAGCATGGCGATGGGGGTCATGTCGTTGGGGCCGATCGCGCTGCGCCCCATCACGTGGTTCGACAAAAATCCCTGCCGCACCAGCACCAGAAAATGCGCGTCATTGGCGTGACTGTTGACGTAGGTGTAAGACAGCGCGCCGCCACCGCCCACTTTGTTGACCACGGAAACGTTTTGCAGCCATTTGTTTTCAAACAATACTTTTTGCAGGGCGCGGGCATTGCGATCATTGCCGCCGCCGGGGCCGGAGCCGACCACCAGTTCCACCTGACGCTGCGGTTGCCATAGAGGTTGGGGCTGCGCGTGCGCGGCGGCGCTGATGAATAACACGAGAGAGGCGAAAGAGACGAGTGAGGTGCGCATGTCAGCTCCTTGATTAGGCTGTGGCGGCACAGCGGTGCTGCTATTTTGTCATGCCGATGTCGGCGTACATCGAACGCAGGAAATCGTATTGCTGGCGCAGGTGTTCACGCGTGGCGGCGGATTTTTTAAAGTCGCCGTCCTGATAATCGGCGGCGAGTTGCCGCTTCCAGTCGGCATGCTGCACGCCGCGCTCGAGCATGTTTTCCCAATAGGCGATCTGCGCGGGCGTCAATCCGCGTGGCCCCATGATGACGGTGAACCCGCTCAGAATGATATCGAATCCCAGATCGCGCAACGTCGGCACGTCGGGCAGCCCCGGCGCGCGTTGCGCGGTGGACATGCCGAGTATTCGCATCGCGCCGTTCTTGTGGTGCGGCGCGGCGTTGTCGATGGCAATCGCCATCAGATCGAGGTGACCGCCCAGCACCTGGGCAACCGATTCCGCGCCGCCCGCGAATGTCACCACCTTGAGCCGCCGCGCGTCAATGCCGTTTTGTTTGGCGAGCAGCGCCATCATCAGGTGCGGGGTGGAGCCGCGCGCGCTGCCGACGGTGAAGGCCAGCGATTGCGGATCCTGTTTCAGGCGCTCCACGATGTCGGCCACGGATTTCAGTGGCGAGGCCGCGCGCACGGCGATGACGGCGCGTTCGCCGCTCAGCATGGCGAGCGGCGTCATGTCGTTCAGGCCGATCGGGCTGCGTCCGAGAATGTGGTTCGACAGGAATCCGGGCCGCACCACGGCCAGATAGTGCGCGTCGTTCGGATGCTGATGGACGTGGGTGTAGGCGAGCGACCCGCCGCCGCCCACCTTGTTGAGCACGGAAACGTTTTGCAGCAACTTGTTTTCCTGCCAGACTTTTTGCAATACGCGCGCGGTGCGGTCGTTGCCGCCGCCGGGAGCGGAGCCGACGACGAATTCCACGTGTTTATCCGGCTGCCATGCGGCTGGCGACTGTGCCCCGGCCGGCGTGCATACAAGGGCTGCGGCAGCGGCGAGGGTAGACAGGAAGTTTGACTTCATGGATTGACCTCCAGGGCTTGCGGATTGACCACGCCACAGGGTTTGCCCGCCGCGAACGCCAGCACGCGCTTGAAATTGTCGGAGAAATAATTATCCATCTGGTCGCGTTCCATGTAGCCCAGATGCGGCGTCGCAATCACGTTATCGAGTTGCAACAGCGGGTGGTTTTCATCGGTAACGGGTTCGTTTTCATAAACATCCACGGCGGCGAATCCGGGACGCCCGTCGCGCAGCGCCGCTACCAGCGCACCCTCGGCCACCAGTTCGGCGCGGCTGGTGTTGACGAATCCCGCCGTGGATTTCATACGCGCGAGATCGGCTTCGGTCACCAGGCCGCGGGTTTCCGGCAGCAGGCGGATGTGGATCGACAGCACGTCGGCTTCGTCGAACAGCGCCTCGCGCGTGGCGGCGGTCTCGTAGCCGTCGTCGCGCGCCTGTTGCCGCGCCGTTTCGCGCGACCACACCAGCACGCGCATGCCGAAGGCGCGGCCGAAGCCCGCCACCTGCTTGCCGATGCGGCCATAACCATAGATGCCGAGCGTGCGCCCGCGCAAGCCCAGCCCCGCGCGGTTCTGCCACTGGCCGGATTTCAGCCGTGCCATCTGACGCGGAATGTCGCGCATGGCATTGATAATGAGTCCCCACGTCAGTTCCGCCGTGGCGTACGAGGTGCGCGCATGTTCCGAACACACGAGGATGCCGCGCGCGGTGCAGGCATCGACATCCACATGCGGGTAGGGGCCGTTTAAGGTAATCATTTTCAGGCGCGGCAGGCGGGCGATGAGTTCAGCGCTGATGCGCGTGCGTTCGCGCAGCAGCAGCAGCGCGTCGGTGTGCCGCAGCCGATCCGCCAGCGTGTCGATGTTGCGTTCGCAATCGGTATAAACCGTGAGTGCATGATCGCCAAGCAGCTTCACGCACGACAGCGTGCGCACGATGTTGGCGTAGTCGTCGAGGACGGTGAGGTTCATGGGTTACTTTTCAAATCTCGTCATTCTGGCGAAGGCTAGAATCCAGGTTGATCAATCATGCGAAGCATCTCTATATTCGGCGCCTTGGGCGCGCGTTACGCACTGGATACCGGCTTTCGCCGGAATGACGGGTGGGGGATCATCGTTTCGCCAGCCCCAGTTCCTGCAAGCCGAGATGCATCTGATCATATTGCGCTTTGAACGCGGCTTTGCACCCTTCCGCGTTGGCGTAACGATCTACCCACGAACGTGTTTCGAGTATTTGTTTCCATTCCGGCGTTTCCACCATCCTGCGCAGCGCACCTTCCCAAAACGCGACTTGCGCGGCGCCCATGCCGCGCGGCCCGGCGATGGCGCGAAACGCATCGACCGTGGCGTCGATGCCGAGTTCTTTCCACGTCGGCACGTTGGCGAAGTCGCCGCCGAGGCGTTGCGGTGATGCGACCGCGAGCACGCGCACCCGGCCTTCTTTTAACGGCGCGGTAAAACTCGAATGCGGATTGGCAATGAGATCGATGTGCCCGCCGTAGAGCGCGGCGAAGCCCTGCGATACACCGGAGAACACCACGGCGCGCAATTTTTTCGGATCGCCGCCCGCGCCTTTTGCAGCGAGCGCCAGCGCGATATGGCCTGAACCGCCGAACGCGGTGCCCACGGCGACGCTGAGTGACGACGGATCAGCTTTCAGTTTGGCGAGCAAATCCCTGGCATTACGCAGCGGCGAATCCGCGCGCACCGCCACTGCGGTGACTTCGCTGAATATCTGCGCGGCACAGGTGAAATCGTTGTGACTGAGCGCGCTGGCGCCGGTGATGTAGTTGCTTACCAGATTGCCGATCAGCAACGTGAGATGATGGCCGTCGGCGGGTTGCTGGGCGAGATAGGTCCAGCCGACCGTGCCGCCGCCGCCGGGTTTGTTGATGACCGAAGTCGTGACATCGACGAATTTCTTTTCCTGCAGCAAGCGCTCCACCGCGCGTAGCGCGCTGTCGGAGGCGGCGCCGGCGGCGGATCCCGACACCAGTTCAACATGTTTTAAGGGTTTCCACGATTGCGCGTGCGCCGCTCCGGCAAGCAGCAGCGCGGCGCACCATACGCCAGACGCGCTATTCCAGCGGCGTTGCATGGTTACGGCTTGCCCGCTTTGCCTTGCAGTAGCACCGCGCCCGCCTGTACCGGCATGTCGTGCGACAGCAACGTCATCGCCACCATGCCGTAATAACCCATCAGGCAGCTCAATTCGACAATCGCGGGAATGCCGAAAAACGCCTTGGCGCGGTTGTAGGTTTTGTCGCTGATGGCGTGGTTGCGAAAGAGTTCTACACCATAATCGTAGATCGTTTCTTCTTCCGGCTTATCAAATTTCGGACGTTCGTTTTTCACCATCGCATCGACGATGTTTTGCGCGAGGCCCGCGTCGGTGGCGATCTTGGCGTGTGCGTTGAACACGTAGTCACAATCCCAGCAGCGTGCGGTGATGATGATGGCGAACTCGGATTGATGCAGCGAAAAGCAACTGTTGAGCCGCAACTTTTCGCCCAGCGGGTGCCACACCTCGGTGACTTCCGGCGCGTGCAGCGACAAACGATACGGCCCCGGAATGCGCCCGCCGCGGCGGCCGAGGATGCCGTCCACCACACGGCGCTGCACCGGGTTGAAGTCGCTGTCTTCGTTGAAGATGGGGATGCGTACCATTTCAGTTTCCTAAGTAGAGCGAGGCGTGAGGCGGAAAGGCTTACGGTAAAGGATTTTTGCGGCGCATGTCAAACGACCACAATGCGCTGATAATATCGGCGCACCAACTCTTTTGGGGAGCGGATGACCATGGCAACAAGGGAATGGTTGCTGGCGGGTTCATTGTTGGTCTCATTCGGATTGGCGCCCGCGTTGGCGCAAAACTACCCGGTGAAAACCGTGCGCCTCATCGTGCCGTTCCCGCCTGGCGGCAGCACCGAGACCCTGGCGCGCATGGTGAGCGTTAAACTCTCCGAGATGTGGGGGCAGCAAATCATCATCGACAATCGTCCGGGCGCGGGCGGCATTATCGGTACCGAGCTGGGTGCAAAGGCCGTGCCCGATGGTTATACGCTGCTGATGGGTTCGGGCGCGCCGCTGACCATCGTGCCGGGGTTTCCCGCGAAGCTTGCCTACGATCCGCTGAAGGATTTTGCGCCGATCATCAACGTGGCCGCAGTGCCGAACGTGATTGCATTGCATCCGTCGGTGCCGGCGCGCAATGTCAAGGAACTGGTTGCGCTGGCGCGTGCGCGGCCCGATCAACTCACCTTCGCTTCCAACGGCGCGGGTTCGCCGGGGCATCTCGCCGGCGAATTGCTCAAATCGATGACCAACACGCGCATCACGCATGTGCCGTACAAAGGCGCCGCGCCCGCGACGCTGGCGGTGGCGTCGGGAGAAACCTCGATGACGTTCACCACCACCACGGCGGTGTTGCCGCATGCCAAGGCAGGGCGCATGAAAATCATCGCGGTCACCACGCTGCAACGCGTGCCGCAGTTTGCGGAATATCCCACGGTGGCCGAATCCGGCCTCGCGGGTTACGAAGCCATCTCGTGGTTCGGGCTGGTGGCGCCGGCGGCGATAGCGCCCGATCTGGTGAAAAAAATCCACGCCGATGCGCTGCAAGTGGTTAACACCAGCGACATGCGTAACCGCATCGCCGGTCTGGGCGCGACGCCGATAGGCAACACGCCGGAACAATTTCGCGCGCAGATACGTGATGATCTGGTGAAGTGGGCGCGCATTATCAAACTATCGGGCGCGACGGCGGATTGAACGAAGCCCGATGCGCGTGGAACTGCACGTAAAGAGGGTTGACGTTAGTGTGGCGCGCGGTCTATGCTGTGTGAAAATCCAGGCTGCGGCAGGCTGGTTTTACGCCGCGCCGTTCGTTGCCTCCGCCGCCATCCGTTACTTCAGGGGAGTTCGTCATGAATCGATTGTTCGCCGGCATCGCGGGGTTGATCGTGGTTGCAATCATCTTGCTCGGTTGCGCCAATGCGCCTCAGCCCTTCGGCAATCTGCCGTTCGGCCATGACCGCGAGCCGTGGGTGGCGCTGATCGACGGCGAAAAGGGGCTTGAAAATTTCACGCGCTTGGGCGATTCCAACTGGCTGGCGATACACGGTGCGATTCAGGCCGACCGCAAGAACGGCAACAGCAAGGAAGCCGGAATATTGCTGTCGAAAAATTCCTACACGGATTTTCATATTTACACCGAGTTCTGGTCGGACGAAGAAGCGAACAGCGGCATTTACATCCGCGTGATGAACCGGAAAGTGGTGAATACCAAGGCGGCGTACGAGGTGCAGATTTGGGACAAAAGTCCGAACATGGCAACCGCATCACTGATGCCGCCGGCCAAGGCGGCGCCGTCGTTCAAAGCCGCCGGCCGCTGGAATACCATGGAAATCACCGCGAAAGGGCCGCGCATGACGGTCTCGATGAATGGCGAACCGGCGGTCGACGTCAACGACGCGACGTTTACCAGCGGCCCGATTGCGCTGCAGTACAATGCGGGGATTATTAAATTTCGCAAACTGCTGATCCGGCCGCTGTAGTTCTGATCCGCACACACGGATCACAGCAGAAATTAAGTCAAAATAATTTGAACCATCCACAAAAGGGGATCACCATGAAACGATTTTCCGCCTTAACCGCAGGACTGCTGTTGGCTGTATTGACGTTGTTCGGTTGTTCCACCCATGCGCCCATGCCGTTTAACCAGGAGCCGTTCGGCACGCTGCCGTTTGGCTCCGACCGCGCGCCGTGGGTGACATTGATCGACGGCGAAAAGGGCATGGAAAACTTTACTCGCCTCGGCGATGTCAACTGGCTCGCCATGCACGGCGCGATTCAGGGCGACCGCATGAACAGCGGCAAGGGCAGCGGCCACCTGGTGACGAAGAATTCGTACAAGGATTTCCAGATCTATGCCGAGTTCTGGGCCGATGAGGATGCCAACAGCGGTATCTGGATTCGCCTAACCAATCCCAAGGACGTTAACACCAAGAACTCATACGAAGTGAATATTTACGACAAGCGCCCCGACCCGAGTTACGGCACCGGCGCCATCGTTGATTTGGTCAAGGTGAATCCGATGCCCAAGGCGGCGGGCAAGTGGAATACGTATTTGATAACCGCACAGGGAGACCGTTTGACCGTGGTATTGAACGGCGTGACCACTGCGGATATTAGTGACAAAAAGTTCGCCAGCGGCCCGTTCTCGCTGCAATACGGCAGCGGCATCATTAAGTTTCGCAAGGTAATGGTGCGTCCGCTGTAGCTTGTTGAATGTGCCGCCGCGTGTGGCGTGGCGGCATGGCGCTATGGCGGTCGGTTAAAGCCCAAGGGTAATCCTTGGGCTTTTTAACGCGAGCCCTGTTTGATGAAAGGCGGCTAATATGAAATGGATGGATGTCAACGGCGTCAGCCTGCGCTACGAATTGAGCGGCGCAGGTTCGCAGACAGTGGTGCTGGTGCATGAACTGGGCGGCTCGCTCGATAGTTGGGACGAGACGCTGCCCGCTTTTGCGCAGCACTTTCGTGTGCTGCGCTACGACCAGCGCGGCTTCGGTCAAAGCGAAAAAGTCAGCGGCACCAGTGGTACCAGCAGTACGTTAAAGCTCGACGATATGGTGGCGGACATCGGGGCGCTGCTGGATGCACTGGGTATCACCTCGCCGGTGCATGTGGTGGGTTCGGCGTTGGGCGCGGGTATCGCTGCGGCGTTTGCCGCGCGCAACCGGCAACGCACAGCGCGGCTGGTGGTGCAGAGTCTCGTCACACGCTCCAACCCGGCCACACGCCCGCACATGGTGGCGCGCGCCGCCGAGGTCGAGCGCACCGGCATGCGTGTGCAGGCGCAGGCAAGCCTGGATCGTTCGTATCCGGAAGCCTTGCGCGGCGGCGACAACCGGCAGCGTTTTGAAACCTATCGCGCGCGCTGGATCACCAACGATCCGCAAAGTTTTGCCGCGGTTAATCGCATGCTGCTCGATATGGAAGTGGATGCGGAACTCGGCGATATTGCGTGCCCCACGCTGTCGATAGGCTGCGACCATGATGTGATGCGTCCGCCCGCGATGGTGCGGGAACTCACCAAACTGATTCCCGGCGCACGTTACGCCAACGCGGATTCAGGGCACTTCATGCATGCGCAAACGCCGGCGCTGTTCGCGAAAATGGTGGTGCCGTTTTTGCAAGAAAAATAAGTATTTGTTTTTAAAAATTAATTTTAATATTTATCTCAGGAAACTTCAATGCCACAAAAAATGACCGGCGCGAGATTGTTCGGCCAGATTCTTAAATCGTACGGCGTGAGCCACCTGTTTTTCATGGACGCGGTGCTGCGGCGCGCGTTGGCGGAGATGGAAGACACGGGCATCAAACGTATCCTCGGTCACTCCGAAAAAGGCGTCGCCTACATGGCCGATGGCTACGCGCGCACCTCCGGGCGGCCCGGCGTGTGCATGGCGCAATCGGTGGGCGCGGCGAATCTCGCCTCCGGCATGCAGGACCCGTATCTCGGCCATTCGCCGGTGGTGGCGATCAGCGGCCGTCACGTGCCCGAGTTTCAGTATCGCAATGCGTATCAGGAAGTGGAACATCCATCGCTCTACGCGGCGGTAACCAAATTTCACGGCGAGATCGACGTGCTGGGGCAGATGCAGCAGGTGATGCGCCAGGCGTTTCGCGAAGCAACCACCGGCACGCCGCGTCCGGTGCATATCGATATGGCGGGGCTCACCGGCGATGCGATCACGCATCTCACCGGAGAATTCGACGTGTTGGCGGACGAGGCACACACGCGTTATCCGGCGTTTCGCCCCGCACCCGACGCGGCGTCAGTGCAGCGCGCGGTGGCGGCGATGGCGAAATCACAAAAGCCGGTGATCGTCGCCGACCGCGGCGCGATTATTTCCGATGCGGGTGCGGCGATTGTAAAGCTCGCTGAAAAAATCCAGGCGGCGGTGGTGGCAACACCCGATGCCAAGGCGATCATGGTCGAGGAGCATCCGCTGTTTCACGGCACCATGGGACTCTATGGCCGCACCTGCGGCAACCAGGTGATGGCGGAAGCCGACCTCGTGATCTACGCCGGCAGCAATACCAGCGATCACACCACGGGTTACTACAAGATGCCGAAGGACGGCACCGCGATTATTCAGATCGACATCGATCCGGTGGAGATTGGCCGCAACTATAGTGGCGTGATCGGCGTGCTCGCCGATGTGCGCACCGCGATTGAGGCGATCACCGCCGCCGCCGCGCCCGCGAAGCACGACGCGTGGCTGGCGACCACGCGCAAATTTGTCGCGCTATGGCGTGCCGAGACCGACGCCATGCGCGCCTCCGATGCCGTGCCGATGCAACCGGCGCGCATCTGCAAGGAACTCACCGAACTGCTGCCGAAAGACGCGATCCTGTTCGCCGATACCGGCTTTGCCGCGCTATGGACCAACACCATGGTGTATTTCAATCACCCGGCGCAACGCTATTTCCGAGCGGCGGGTTCGCTGGGATGGTCGTTCCCCGCGGCGCTGGGCGGCAAGTGCGGCGCACCCGACAAGCCGGTGTTCTGTTTCACCGGCGACGGCGGCTTTTATTACCACCTGCCGGAACTCGAAACCGCGCGCCGCCGCGGCATCAAAACAGTGACCATTGTCAACAACAACAAGTGCCTCGCGCAGGGCGTGAAGAACCTCTCCATCGCCTACAGCAACACGCCGGAACCCAATCGCCGTGACGAGTGCTACGAGTTTCTCGAAACCGATTTCGCCAAAATCGCGCAAGCGTTTGATTGCTTCGGCGTGGTGGTCGACAAGCCGCAGGATTTCAAGAAGGCGTTCGAGCAGGCGATGGCTTCGGACTTGCCGGCGGTGATTGATTGCCGCACCGAGTTTGCCTCGCAGGCGCCTATGCCGTGGATGCCGGCTTGATTAACGTGAGGCGTTAGGTGTTAGGCGCTCCGCTCTTATGTCCTCGGTGCGGAGCTAACCTTGTGTTATGGATTTCGGTTGCGTCCATCGCAGCAGTTAAATAGTACCTGCGGATTCACCCCGGCCGATGCGCCCGCATAAACGAGCGCACCTGGCGCACCGCCAGCGGGATGCGTTCCTTGGGTTCCTTCCACGGAAACAAACTCACTTCGGATTTCGGCGCGAGCATCACGGATTCCATCGCCACAGCGTAGGGGTGCGCGGGCACGTCATCCGGCAGCACCAGTAGCGGCGTCTGACAGGCGCGCACGAAATCGCGGCTGACGGTGAACACGAAGTCGGGATTCGAGCCGTACATCTTTTTCAGGAAGGCATCGATCATGGGCGGGGTGATGTCGGGCCGGCGCGCGGTCAGCGCGGGGCCCCAGCCCTTGCTGTTGTTCTGATAAAAAAGATCAGGCAGCTCCGGTCGAAAGCCGCTGGGCTGCACCAGCACCGCCGCGACGACGCGCTGGGGCGCGCGTTTCAGCAAATTCCAGATAAACGGGCCGCCGATGCAAAAGCCCATCACCATGAATTCCTTGATGCCGAGGTGATCCATCAAGCCGATGTGATCATCGGTGTAGGCGTCCCACGGGCGGTCCACCTCCAGCGGGCCGGACGACTGGCCGCCGTTGGCGTTGCGCAGATCCGCCGCGATGCAGCGGTATTCGTTTTTGAATTCCTCCATCGGATTAAACGGCGCGCCGCCGGTGAAGTTGCCGAGGGTTGCGTTCAGCCCGCCGCCGGGGATGATCAGCAGCGGGAAGCCCGCGCCTGCTTCCTGATAATGAATACGGACATTGCCTTTTTCGTAGAACGGCATGGGGGTTGCTCCTGGTTTGTTGGGTTGTTGTGCGAATGCGCCGGTGCGCGCCATCACGGATCGAGCTTGATGCCGCTTTGCTTGATGAACTGCTGCCAGAAGCGCACTTCGTCACGCAGAAAATCTGCTAGTTTTTCGCGCGGCAACTGAAAGTTTTCCAGTTCCAGCGACTGCAAGCGGGCCTTGAGATCGGGCGAGGCCACTGCGGCATTGACTTCATCGCCCAACTTGCGCGCCACCGCCGACGGCAAGTTCTTCGGTCCGAACACGCCCCACCATGCATAGAGTTGCTTGAGGTCGCTGATGCCGGATTCCTCGAATGTCGGCACATCGGCCAACGAGGCCAGACGCGTGGTGCCGGTGACCGCGAGCGCGCGCAGCCGCCCCGCGCGCACGGAAGGCAGCGCCGCCGCCGGCGTGTCGGTCATGAACAGCACCTCGCCGCGAATGATGTCGATATGGGATTGGCCGCTACCCTTGTAGGCGACATGCGTTCCGGATACGCCGACCTTGCGCAGAAAAATCTCGGTGTTCAGATGCCCGATGGTGCCCGCGCCGTTGCTGCCGTAAGTGACCTTCGATGTTTTCATCCGGCCCACCAGATCGGAAACGGATTTCGGGTTCGCCGGAACATTGGCTGTAATCAGCATCATCGCGGTGCGCGTGAAAAACGACACCGGCGTGAAATCCACATCGGCGCGATAGTTCACTGTGGTGGTGAGCGCGGGATAGGTCACCATGGTGGCATTGGTGCCCATCACCAGCGTGTAGCCGTCGGGGGTCGCGCGTGCCGTCAACTCAGTACCGATGGCGCCGCTGGCGCCCGTTCGATTGTCGATGATGACGCTCTGGCCCAGTTGATCGGTGAGCTTGGCGGCAAGCACGCGGCCGATGGTGTCGCTGCCGGTGCCGGGACCGAAGGGTATGATGAAGCGTATCGGCTTGGTGGGGAACGACTGCGCCAGCGCCAGGCCGCCAGACAACGCGGCGACACTCAAACCCATGAAAATTTTG